>NZ_JBEZIX010000003.1:0-255277 GCF_040651315.1 Streptomyces sp. NPDC048506 | reverse complement strand
AGCTTCCGTCGCCCTTGCCCCGTCCGCTCCTTGCGGATCTCGAAGTCCATCGCACCCCTTGAGCTGGGGTGTTGCAACGACTCCTAGAACCCAAGGCGGTGAGACGGGGCCCGGCGAAGGCCGCGGTGATCGCGGGAGCCGCAACGAGGAGTGGTCCGAGGTGGACGTCGGGCGGTGCGAGTACATCGATCGCGCAGACGGCCACGATGAGCCCGATCGGCATCAGCACCAGAACGTGGCTCAGCCTCCACCGTCCCCCTTGGTGCCTCAACCGCTCGAAGGGCATGTTCTATGTTCGCACCGTGGTGGGTGAAATACCCGGATCGTTCCACGGTGTAGGCGGTCCCCCACCACCCGCCGGCCACTGCCCGAGCCCGTGATCGCGTCCCTCGTATCCCTCGCGCCCGCGGTCCTATCGCACCCCGCCCCCGCACCCCTCGCACCCACTGCTTGGCCGAGCCTCGCCCGTCCCCTTCCCGGATCGCCGCCCTCTTCCAGGTCCTCTCCGGATCCCCTCCGGGTCGCTTCCGGGTCCTCTCCCGGGCCCTCCCTCAGTCCCGCCCCGAGTCACTCTCCCCGGGCCACCTCGATCTCCCGCCGGAATGCCGCGATGAGCAGATCGAGCGCCAGCTCGACGCCCGACCCGCCCATCAGCGGGAGGTGTTCCCGTACGCGGTGCAGGCTGGGGTACTCGTCCGCGGGCAGGTCGGTGTACTCGGCGTGCCAGGCCTGCTCGTCCGCCGCGCGCTCGGCGGGTGCCAGGCGCAGGGCGCCGGCGTCGAGGGCGGCATGACCGAGGGCGGTGTCCACGAAGGCGTGGTAGTGGCGGACGGCGGTGGCGTCATCGAAGCCGGCCTGGAGCAGGAGGCCGATGCCGGTGTCGACGGCGTGTTGTTCATGGGGCCGGCGGGTCACGCGGACGGTGCTGAACACGGCGATCTGCGGGTGGCGCAGCGCGGAGCGGTAGGCGCGGAGGCCGAAGTCGCGCAGGTCGGCGGCCCAGTCACCGCTGGGCGCGTAGCCGTCCATGGATTCGCCGATGAGCCGGTCGGCGAGGGCCAGCAGGAGCTCTTCGGTGTTGCGGAAGTACCGGTAGATGGCGGAGGGGTCGGCGCCGAGGGCCGATCCCAGTTTGCGGACGGTGAATGCCTGCGCCCCTTGGGCGTCGATGAGCTGGCGGGCGGTGTCGACGATGAGGTCGGCCGACAGGACCACGCCGGAGCCGGTCGGTCGGCGCCGTTTGCGCTCGACCGGGATGCGCTCAACAGGCATGCGCTCACCCCTGTTGCCTTCAACCCCGCTGCCTTCAACCCCGCTGCGCTCAACCCGGTTGCCCTCGGCCGGGTTGCCCTCGGCCTGGTTGCGCTCGGCCTGGTTGCGCTCGTGCTCCGTCACGCCAATCCCCTCCGCCTTCGCTCCGCCGCGCGGCCCCGGGCTCCATCCCTCAGGCCGCCCTCGGCTCCCCCTGGGCCACCCCGGACTTCTCCCCCAGGGCCACCCCGGAATTCACCCCTATTAGGGCCACACCTGGATTCTCCGATAGGGGCCACCCGGAATTCACGCCAAATGCCAACCCGGGCTCCGCTTCCGGGGGCTCCCCGCCCCCTCCCCCGATCGCTCCCCTCGGCCGTCCCGGGCCGTCCCGGGCCCTCCCGGACCGCCCCCGGCAAGTTAATCACCACCGGTTACGTCAACAGCGTTGACACAAGGATGGGCGGGCTGTTTCATCGGCGGTCACACGGCCCGCCGAGCCCGGCCCGGCCCCCGCCCGTCCAAGGAGTCAGTGCCATGCCCTCCGCAGTGCAGCAGGACCCCGGCCCGGCGAGAATGAATCGCTCGCTGGGGGTGAAGGACGGGGTGGCGATCGCCGCGTCCAGTACCGCAGCGACCACCAGCATCGGCATCGGAATGGGCACGCTGGCCGCGTACGCCGGCCGGCAGACCCCCGCCCTGTTGCTGCTGGCCTTCGTGCCCATCCTCGGCATCGCGCTGTCGTACGCCCGGCTCAACCGCACCGAGCCCAACTGCGGCAGCGGCTACACCTGGGTGGGCCGGTCGATCGGCCCCTGGCCCGGTTTCCTGACCGGGTGGGTGGTGCTGATCGGCAATGTGATCTTCATGGCGTACACCGGGGCGGTCACCGGCTCCGTCGCGCTCCAGTTCCTCAACAAGCTGGGTCTGCACAGCCTGTGGGGCCTGCGGTTGGACCCGGCCTCGACCGGGATCAGCACCGTGGTCGGCCTGATCGCGCTGGTCGCCGTGACGGTCACCGCGGTCACCGGCGTGCGGTCCGCTACCCGGCTACAGCTGTGGCTGCTGATCTTCGAGTACGCGGTCCTGCTGGTGTTCTGCGGCTACGCCCTGGTCGTCGGCGACCAGCCGTTCTCGCTGTCCTGGCTCAACCCGTTCGACATCCGCTCCCCGCAGGCGCTGGCCCAGGGAATGGTGATCGCGGTGTTCATCTACTGGGGCTGGGACGCCGCGTTCAGCGTCAACGAGGAGACCCGCAGCGCCTCGGACGCGGCCCGCGGCGGGCTGATCGCACTGTTGGCGATGCTGGGGCTGTTCCTCGTCGGCGCGCTCGCCTTCCAGCGGGTGATGGACAACGGCGAGCTCATCCACAACGGGCCCCAGGCGCTCACCTTCCTCGGCGGCAAGCTGGCGCCGGAGCCCTGGGCCTCCCTGCCGCTGGCCGCGCTGATGTGTTCCGCGTTCGCCTCCTTGCAGTCGAGCGTCATCCCGACCGCCCGCGGTGCGCTGGCGATGGCCCGGGACCGGACGCTCGGCCCGGTGTGGCAGCGCGTGCACCCCCGCTACGGGTCCCCCGCCGCGGGCACCCTCCTGATCATGGCCATCGCCGCGCTGCTCGCCGTGCTCGCCGTCGGCATCCCCAAGCTCAACGACATGATCCTCACCGCGGTCAACTCCATCGGCCTGACCGTCGCTCTCTATTACGGCCTGACCGCGCTGGCCTGCGCGGTGCGGTTCCGCGACAGCCTGCGCCAGGGCGCGGTCCGGGCCCTGCGCGATGTGGTCGTCCCCGCGGCGAGTGCCCTGGCGCTCTTCGGACTCGGCGGCTACCTCGTCTGGGACTACGCCACCATGAGCGACCACTTCGAGGCGAGCCCCGACAACGGCTGGTTCATGCTGCTGCTCCCCGCGCTCTTCATCCTGCTGGGTCTGGCGACCGCCGCATGGGCCAAGTGGGTGCGCCGCGCCCCGTACTTCACCACCGGGCGGGGTACCGACGCCGATGCGATCGCCCTGCCGATGGACCAGGACGCCGCTCCCGGGCCACTGCCCCGCCCGTCGGAGGGATGATCCAACCGCTCCCCCTCGCACCCACGCACCACACCTCCGCCCACACACCACACCTCTCCCCCACACACCCGCCGTACAGGCACACCCACAGAACTGGAGCAGCCAGCACATGGACCTCAGTACCGCCGTGGAACCCGAGGCAGCCTTGGCCGCGGATGCCGCCCCCGGCCTCGCCGACGGCCGCCCCGCCGATCTCGTCTTCCGCTCCGGTCCCGTCCACACCGTCGACGCCGCGCGCAGCCGGGCGAGTGCGGTGGCGGTGCGCGACGGCCGGATCGTCGCCGTCGGACATGACGCGGAGGTCGGCGACCTGATCGGGCCGGGCACGGACGTCGTCGATCTGCGGGGCAAGCTGCTGATCCCCGGGTTCCAGGACGCCCACGTCCATCCGGTCGGCGGCGGGCTGGAGTTGGCGCAGTGCGACCTGAGCGAGGCGGTCAGCGCGGACGCCTACCGCGAACTGATCAGCGGCTATGCGGCCGCGCATCCGCAGGCGCCGTGGATCACCGGCGGCGGCTGGTCGCTGGAGGCGTTCCCCGGCGGGATGCCGACCCGCGAGTTCCTGGACGCCCTGGTTCCGGACCGCCCGGTGTTCCTCGTCAACCGCGATCACCACGGCGGTTGGGCCAACTCCCGCGCCCTGGAGCTGGCCGGGATCACCTCCCGCACGCCGGACCCGGCCGACGGTCGCATCGAGCGGGACGCCGACGGCCGGCCCTCCGGCATGCTTCAGGAGGGCGCGATGCAGCTGGTCGGCGAGCTGATCCCGGAGCCGACCCTCGCCGAGCAGACGGCCGGGCTGCTGAGGGCGCAGCGGCTGCTCCACTCCTACGGGGTGACCGCGTGGCAGGACGCGATGCTCGGGCGCGGTCCCGGAACGGTCGACGCCGTCCCGGCGTACCTGGCGGCCCGGAGCGCGGGGCAGCTGACCGCGCGGGTGACCGGTGCACTGTGGTGGGAACGGTCCCGTGGCGCCGAACAGATTCCCGAACTGGTGGCGAAACGTGCGGAGTTGACCGGCGGTCCGCTGCGGGCGACCAGCGTGAAGATCATGCAGGACGGGATCGCCGAGAACCACACGGCGGCGATGCTCAGCCCCTACCTCACCGCCTGCGGCTGTACGTCCGACAACAGCGGCATCTCCTTCATCGACCCCGAGGAGCTGCGGACCTACGTCACCCTGCTGGACGCGGAGGGCTTCCAGGTGCACTTCCACGCCCTGGGTGACCGGGCCGTGCGGGAGGCGCTGGACGCGGTGGAGGCGGCCCGGCGGGCGAACGGCCGGCGGGACACCCGGCCGCACCTCGCGCACCTCCAGGTCGTGCACCCGGACGACGTGCCGCGCTTCCGCCGGCTCGGAGCGACGGCGAACATCCAGGCGCTGTGGGCGGCCCATGAGCCGCAGATGGACGAGCTGACCATTCCCTTCCTGGGGCACCAACGGGCCTCCTGGCAGTACCCGTTCGGCGACCTGCTGCGGTCGGGGGCCACGCTTGCGGCGGGCAGCGACTGGCCGGTCAGCTCGCCCGACCCGCTGGCCGCGCTGCACGTGGCGGTCAACCGCCGGCTGCCGGAGGACCCGCCGTCCGCCCCGGTGTTCCTGCCGGAGCAGCGCATCGACCTGGGCGCGGCGCTGGCCGCGTACACGGCCGGCAGCGCCTACCTCAACCACCTGGACGACACCGGCTCCGTCCAGCCGGGGAAGTTGGCGGACCTGGTGGTACTGGACCGGGACCCGTTCGACGGTCCTCCGGAGGAGATCGCCGGGACCCGTGTCCTCCAGACGTTCGTCGGGGGGCGGCGGGTGTACGCGTCCGACGACGCCTGAGCGCGCGGGAGTCGGGGCGATCGGGGTGACGCCGACGTCGGCGTCGCCCCGGTCGCCCGTTCCGGGCTCCGGAGGGCGGTCGGTGGCCCGCCTCGGCAGCCTCCTGTGCCACGTTCGCCTTGGGTGATCCTCCACACCCGGCCGGCTTTCCGTGCCGACGTTTCGGATGACGTGCCGCTGGCCCGGTGTGCGCTGCCGCGGCTCTACTGGGCGGAGTCCTTGATTCGGGGGGTTCCGTGGCCGTGTTGGCAGGTCTTCGTTCGGTGTTCGCCGTTGCCGGGGTCGGGCTGCCGGTGCTGTCGTTCCTGGCGCGGCTGCCTGCCGCGCTGTGCCCGATCGGCACGCTGTTGATGCTGACGGAGTTGGACGGCATCGGCCGGGCCGGGGTGGTTGCGGGGATGTTGTGGCTGGGGCAGGCGGTGGGCGGGACGCCCATCGGGCGGTTGGCCGACCGCCGGGGGCACCGGCCGGTGATCCTGGTGGCGTCGCTGGCCAATGCGGTCGCGATCGTGGCGCTGGCGGGGGCGGTGCTCGGCGGGCTGCCGGTCGCGGTGCAGGCGTTGCTGGCGGGGCTGGTCGGGGTGACGATGCCTCAGGTGGGTCCGTTGTCGCGGACGCGATGGATCGCGCTGACCGCTTCCCGTGCTGGTGGTGGGGGGTCGACCGGCGGGAAGGAGTTGACCGGGCGTGCGCTGTCGCTGGACACCACGATCGACGAGATCAGTTTTATGGCGGGGCCTGCGCTGGCGGCCACCGTCGTGGTCCTCGTCCACCCCGCGGCGGGGCTGCTGTTGGCGGCGGTACTCAGCGCGGTGTGCGGTGTGCTGTTCGCGCTGCATCCGACGGCTCCGGGGCCGGTGCGGACCGGGCGGGTGGCGGCGGCCGGGGTTCCGTTGGTGTCGCCCGGCCTGATGGTGCTGTGTGCGATGGCGCTGGCGCAGGGCCTCGTCTGGGGTGCGGCGAACGCCGGTGTCAGCGCGTTGTCCAAGCAGTTGGGCGAGGCCGGGATGGCCGGGTTCGTATGGGGCTCGATGGCGGTGACCAGTGCGCTGGCGGGGCTGGTCTGCACGGCGCTGCCGGTGAAGCGGGATCTGACGGTGCGGCTTCGGTTGGCGATCGTGGCGCAGACGCTGCTGGTGGCGCCGCTGCTGGTGGTGGACGGGTTCGCCGGTGCGACGCTGGCGATCGCGGGGATCGGGGCGGCGGTGGCGCCGCATCTGATCGCGGTGTTCGGCCTCGGTGAGCGGGTCGCCCCGGCCGCGCGGATGGGCGAGGCGATGGCGCTGCTGGGGTCGGGGCTGATCGTCGGGCAGTGTCTGGCCGCGGTGGCGGCCGGGCCGCTGGCCCAGGCGTACGGGTACCGGGCGGCGTTCGGGCTGAGCTGCGCGGCGGGCCTGGCCGCCTGCGGGGTGGCGCTGCTGCTGGTACGGGGGCGGTGGTTCACCGCGGCGGGGGCCGGGCCGGTCCTGGCCGCCCCGCCCGTCGGCCCGGCGCCGTCGTCCGCGGCGTCGGCTGCCGGTCCGGTCGCCGACCACCGTGCGTGAGGCGGGCTGTCGGCTGCGGCGTCCGGTCCGCCGCTGCCGGCCGGCCCTGGCGGTGCCGCGCCTCGGGCCGGCCCTGGGCCCTGTCGTCATCCTCCCGCCTGCCTCCCGTGCCTCACCGCGCCCTCCTGTCTCGCGGCGAACGACGGGGGTGTGACGACGGGCCCCAGGGCGGGTGACCGGGGCGGCCCCCCGGCGTGGTGGCGTTACTCGATGACGAGCTCGACGTCGATGTTGCCGCGGGTGGCCTTGGAGTAGGGGCAGAACTCGTGGGTCGCCTGGACCAGCTGGCGTCCGGTCTCGCCCGCGAGGGCGTCCGGCAGCTCCACCCGCATGACGACGCCGAGGCCGAAGCCGGTGCCGTCCTTGCCGATGGAGACCTCGGCGGTGACCGAGACGTCCTTGGTGTCGAGCTTCATCTGGCGGCCGACGTTGCTCATGGCGCTGGCGAAGCAGGCCGCGTATCCGGCGGCGAAGAGCTGCTCCGGATTGGTGCCGGCACCGTTGCCGCCGAGCTCGGGCGGCATGGCCAGGGCGAGGTCGATCTTGCCGTCGGAGCTGACGGCCCGGCCCTCGCGGCCGTTGGCGGTGGCGACAGCGGTGTACAGCGCGTCCATCACGTTTCCCCTTCGATAGCGGCGGCCGTTCCCCGACCGCCCGACACCAGAAACCATCGCACACGTTTAAGTTGTGCGCAACTCGATTGCGCACAACTTAATGGCGTGACGAGCTAACCTGGACCCATGACCTCCGCGACCAGGCCCCCGGTACCCGACGCCGAACTGCTCCGCCTCGACCACCAGGTCTGCTTCTCGCTGCACGCCGCGTCGCGCGCGTTCGGCGGCGTCTACCGCGACGCCCTCAAGGGCCTGGGCCTGACCTATCCGCAGTACCTGGTCATGCTCGTGCTGTGGGAACACGGCTCACAGCCGGTCAAGACCATCGGCGAACAGCTGCGGCTGGACTCCGGCACCCTCTCGCCGCTGCTCAAGCGGCTGGAGACGGCCGGCCTGGTCCGTCGGGAACGCAGCGCCGAGGACGAGCGCTCGGTCACCATCCACCTCACCCCCGACGGCGACGCCCTGCGCGAGCAGGCCCTGCCGGTCCCCCGCCGGATGCTCGCCGCCACCGGCCTGACCATCGAGGAACTCCGCACGCTCCAGGACCTGTTGGGGCGGGTGACCAGCGCACTGGACGAGGCCTGAGGCCCACCTCCAGACCCGGCCGCCGCACCTCTCGGCGGCCCACGGCATGCCCTCCGTGGCCGTCCTCCGCAGCACGGGCGCTCCACCGCGCACCCCCCTCCCGCCCCGCGAGGGGCCCATCACCCCATTGAGTGACCGAAGTTTTGGGGAGTCATCGGGACGAAGGCGTATAAAGAGTGGCCATACCAGCCGGGTCGCCGGCGAACACCCGCCCAGGACGCGGTTGGCAGCACGCCCACAACAAGCGGAGGAACGCCACGTGAACGCGGCAGAAGTCGTCAACGCCTTGCTGGTCCAACGGTTCGGGGTGCCCTCCGGCGTCATCACCGACGAGCCCCCGCTGCGCGGCCCGCGCGGCGACTCCCCGGCGCGGGAAGGACTCCGCTTCCGCGCCGCGGACCGGCCGGGCGCCTCCCCGAAGGGCGTGCCGCCGACCGCGCGCGGCACCGCGGGCCGGCTCGTGGCGGCCGTCGACGGTCTGGTTACGGCGTGACCGGCGGCCGACGGCCGTTCTCCGCGGCCGTGACAGGGGTGGGCATGGTGACCGCGGCGGGCGTGGGTGCGAAGGCGACCTGGCACGCCCTCACCCAGGAGACGCGGCCGAGCGGGGTCCATCAGCTTCCCGAACTCGCCGATCTGCCCTGCGACTTCATGTACACCGTGGATCTGGACACCACCGAGCTGCTCGGGGTGGCCGCCCAGCGGATGATGGACCGCTTCGCCCAGCTCGCGGTGGTCGCCGCCCGCGAGGCCGTCGCCGACGCCGGGCTCGACCCGGAGACCTGGGACAGCGGCCGGGTCGCGGTGGTCATCGGCTCCGCGCACGGCGGGCTCCCCTTCTACGACCAGCAGCACGTCGCGATGGCGGACCGCGGTGCCCGGCGGGTCTCTCCCAAGCTCGCCCCGCTCACCGTGGTCAACGGCGCCGCCAGCAGCGTCTGTATGGATCTCGGCGCCCAGGGCCCCAGCCTGGGCGTGGCGACGGCCTGTTCCTCCGGGACCGTCGCCCTGGGCACCGCCCATCAGCTGCTGCGCGCCGGGGCCTGCGACATCGCCATCGCCGGCGGCGCCGAATCCCCCATCTCCCGGCTGCTGATCGCCAGCGCCTGCCGGATGAAGGCGGTCTCCACCCGGCGGGACGATCCGGCCGCGGCATGCCGCCCGTTCGACGTCGCACGGGACGGTTTCGTCGTCGGCGAGGGCGCCGGCCTGCTCGTACTGGAGCGGCCCGAACACGCCGCGGCCCGCCGGGCGCCGGTCCGTGCGCACCTTCGCGGGTACGGCGCGTCCAGCGATGCGTATGCGGCCGTGGCACCGGACCCCGACGGCAACGGCGTCGAGCGGGCGCTGCGCACCGCGCTGGCGGACGCGGACGTGCAGCCCGGCGACGTCGGGCATGTGAATGCGCACGGCACCTCGACGCTGGTCAACGACCTCATCGAGAGCACCGTGTTGCAACGGGTGATCGGTGATCATGCGCTGGTCACCTCGACCAAGGCGATGACCGGGCACACGCTGGGCGCCGCCGGCGGCATCGAGGCCGCGCTCACCGTGCTCGCACTGGAGGGGCAGCTGGTGCCGCCGACCGGGAACCTCGACGTGCCCGATCCACAGGTACCGATCGAGATCGTGCGCGAGGAGGCCCGGCGGAGCACCTTCGACTGCGCGGTCAAGACCTCGCTCGGCTTCGGCGGGCACAACGCCGCCCTCGTGCTGACCCGGTAGCGGGCTCCCCGCACGGCGCGACGGACCCGTCTCCGGCTCGTCGACCAGGCACCGACTACGGGGCGGCAGCGCCACCCGGAGAACGGCCCGGTCGCCGCCGGTGGCGGGGCGTCCGCCGGCCACGCCTCTCTCCCCCGGTGCGGTCCCGGCCTGCGGCTGCGCCCGTCTGTGATCGACGCACCCGAGCACCGCCGCAGCACCTCAGTACCTCAGCACCTCAGCACACATTCTCTTGCGGTTATATAACCAAGGCAGCATGCTGAAGGCATGCCCATACCGTTCGACGTTCTCGCGGAGCCGAGCCGGCGCAAGATCCTCGACCTGCTGTTGGAGCGCCCGCGGCTGGTCGGCGAACTCACCGAACAGCTCGGACTGAGTCAGCCCGGCACCTCCAAGCACCTACGGGTACTGCGGGAGGCCGGGCTGGTCCGGGTCCGCCGGGACGCCCAGCGCCGCTGGTACGAGCTGCGACCCGAGCCGCTCGCCGAGCTGGACGCCTGGCTGGCGCACTACCGGCATCTGTGGACCGGGAGCCTGGACGCCCTGGAACGGCACCTCGACGCCCGGAAGGACGCCCCCCGATGAACCCCCACTCCGACACCCTCACCACGTCCGACGGCCGCAACGCCCTGCGGATGGAGCGCCGGCTCGCCCATCCGCCGGAGGAGGTCTGGTCGGCGATCACCGACCCGGCCCAGCTCGGCCGGTGGTTCCCCTCCGAGGTCACCGTCGAGCTACGGCCCGGCGGGGCGATGACCTTCACCATGCCCGGTGTGAGCGACGTCGCCATGACCGGCACGGTCACCGACGCCGAGGAGCCCCGACTGTTCGCCTTCACCTGGGGCGAGGACCACCTGCGCTGGGAGATCACCCCGGACGGGGACGGCTCCCTTCTCACCCTGGTGCACACCTTCGGCGACCGCTTCGGCGGCGCCAGCTTCGCCTCCGGCTGGCATCTGTGCCTCACCGCGCTCTCACAGCTGCTCGACGGCGAGCCGCCGGCCGTGGAGCGCGACACCGGCGAGCTGCACGAGGCGTACCTGGAGCAGTTCGACCTCGGGCGCGGCGTGGTGCAGGACACCCCGGACGGGCGGCAGATCCGTTTCGAGCGCCAGCTCGTACGGCCGGCCGGGACCGTCTGGGCGGAGCTGACCTCGGGGGACGAGCCCGCGGTGGGCGGGCCGGCACCGGCGGGGTTCACCGCGCAGGAGGTGCCGGGTGGGCCCGTCACCGAGGTCCGGCCCCCGTCGGTACTGGCGTACCGCTGGCACCCGGAGGGCACTGTCCGCTGGGAGCTGGGCGTGGGCACCGGCCACGGCGCCCGGCTCGTCCTCACCCAGACCTGCCCGCAGGGCTGCGATACCGATGCGGCACTGGACGCCTGGCACGACCGGATCGAGCAGCTCGCGGCGCGCCTGCTGGCGGACTGAAGCGCAGGAAGAACCACCGAGGGCCCTTCGACGGGCCGCTCGGATCGCGCAGTGCGATGGCGCGCGCAGTGCGATGGCGCCCCCTACGGACCACGGCCCCGGGTCCGGTAGGGGGCGCGGGCATGCTCTCTGCCTGACCCCGACCGGCCGCGTCTTTCGCCGCGGAATCCCCCCTTTCCGGTGTGAGCCAGGCAACTTCGCGGGGCCGTGGAACGGGCCGTCCGGCGCCCGTCAGGTGATGCACGGCACGCGACGTACGTCACGTACGAACTCCGCTAGTCGAGGCCATTCCGCGCATGCACCACGAAATAGGGGACTTACAACGGACATTTCGCTCTAACTCACGAAGATAGGTAGTACAAGGCACCTTTGCCACCATCCAGGGCGCTCGCTAAACATGTTCCGGGTAGCACCGAGAACGAGCCCGCGATCTCAGCCAGAGCGGCGAAACGCGGCAATGACCCTCGGTCCTCACGCGCCAACCGAAGGCCGTTTCCCCCGCCACCAAGCCCTGGAAGAGGTCACCTCCGCATGCCCAGCTTCACCCTGCACCGCGCCCTCCGGAACACCCGCATCACCCGTGCCCACAAGGTTTCCGCGACGCTGGTCGCCTCCGCGAGCTGCGCCGCCGCCCTGGCACTCACCGCAGCTCCGAGCAATGCCGCGACCCCGTCGGCGCACGCGCCGTCCGCGGTGAAGCCGGTGAGCGCCAACGGTATGCCGCTGACCGCCAAGGACCGTGCCGACGACGGCAAGAAGGCCCAGCCGGTCGCCTCGTCCGTGGCCGACCGCATCAAGGTCACCGCCGTCGAGAAGCAGGGCCACACCGCCAAGCAGGCCGCCAGCCGTTCCGTGGAGCGCAAGGCGATAGCTGCGCCCAAGGCCGCCCCGAAGGCCGCACCCAAGGCCGCCCCGAAGGCCGCTCCCAAGCACTACGCGAACAACCTCGACGGCTGGATCCGCGAGTCGCTGGACATCATGAAGTCCAAGGGCATCCCGGGCACCTACGAGGGCCTGCACCGCAACATCATGCGCGAGTCCAGCGGCAACCCCAACGCCGTCAACGACTGGGACATCAACGCCATCAACGGCATCCCCTCCAAGGGCCTGCTCCAGGTGATCCAGCCCACCTTCGACCGCTTCCACGTCTCCGGCACCGCCGACAACCTCGTCGACCCCGTCGCCAACATCACCGCCGCCGCCAACTACGCGGCCGACCGCTACGGCTCCATCGACAACGTCAACTCCGCCTACTGAGCCGGGTCCGACGACCGGCCGAACGGCCGGCACGACCCAACCGGGGCCCACAGCACGGCTCCAGGCACGCAACGGCAGTGGCCCTGCCCGCAACTCGCGGGCGGGGCCGCTGCCGTTGGCTTTGGCGTTGGCGTTGGCGTTCGCGTCGGCGTTGGCTTTGGCTTTGGCGTGCGCGTCGGCGTCAGCGATGGCTGCGGGCCGGTCCACCGCTGCCGAAGAGCGCGTCGATGACCTCGCCGGCGAGGCGGAGCCCCACCCGATCCGCGGGGGAGAGGTGGTCGTCGACGGGCGCCGCGGCGGCGGACCCCGCCGCGAGGAACCCAGTGACGAGAAGCCCGCTGAGCACGACGGCAATACGACGGAGCATGAGCACTTCCCTACGATGAGTGACGGCTGTGTACGGTGCCACTGTCCGCGAGGGCGTGCCGCGTAGTCATGCGACAGCCCCGGGCGCTGCTGCGAACGGACCAGCAGCACCGCCGAATCGCCGTACCGGACGGCTCACCGACGGCCCAGCCGGATGCCCGGCCGCCGGACACCACGGCGTGACCGTTGCCTCACCGTGCGCCACGTGAATCGGCGCACAATTGCCGCCCTTTTGGCCTCAGCAACGGTGCTCCTCACCACATTTGGCGAATCCCCGCGGCCGTCAGGGGCAGCCGGGCGGATGAATCGCCTTCCCTGCACGCATGAAGTGGGCCTGGCCGGCGGTAATTCCGGTGTGAGCCAGGCAACTTATGGACCCCGCTGGAGAGGACTTTACGGCCGGTTTCAGGTGACCCGGGGCACGCGATGTATGTCACTTACGACCGTGCCTAGTCGAATCCCGTGCGGCCATTCCAGGTCAACAAAGCGAGAATCGCTTATCACTTCGGAGGTCCGGGCTTTTGCTCACGAAGTCGGGTAGTAAAGGGCACCATTGCCTCGATTCAGGTCCATCGCTAAACATGGATTCCGACGCGCCGAGAGCGAGTTCGCGAGTTACGCCCCCTGAGGCGAACGCGGCACAGGGCTCCGGTTCGCAACGCGCCGCCAAAGAAGGCCGCCTCCCCGTCCCCGTACCTGGAAGAGGTCACTCTGCATGCCCAGCTTCACCCTGCCCCGCACCGTCCGGTTCTCCCGCATTACCCGCACCCACAAGGTCGCCGTGGCCGTCCTGGCCGCCGCGGGTGCCACCTCGGGCCTGGCCCTCACCGCGGCTCCGGGCACCGCGCAGGCTGCTTCTGAGCACGCTCCGGCCACAGTCCAGCCCGTCAGTGCGAACGGCATGCCGGCGAAGGCCGACACCGCCAAGACCGCCCGTCCGGTGACCGCCTCGGTCGCCGACCACCTCAAGGTCACCGCCGTCGCCAAGCAGCACAGCGCCCAGCAGGCCGCCAACCGCTCCACCGAGCGCAAGGCCGTCAAGGAGTACCCGAACAACCTCGACGGCTGGATCCGCGAGTCGCTGGACATCATGAAGTCCAAGGGCATCCCGGGCACCTACGAGGGCCTGCACCGCAACATCATGCGCGAGTCCAGCGGCAACCCCAACGCCGTCAACGACTGGGACATCAACGCCATCAACGGCATCCCCTCCAAGGGCCTGCTCCAGGTGATCCAGCCCACCTTCGACCGCTTCCACGTCTCCGGCACCGCCGACAACCTCGTCGACCCCGTCGCCAACATCACCGCCGCCGCCAACTACGCGGCCGACCGCTACGGCTCCATCGACAACGTCAACTCCGCCTACTGAGCCGACAGAGCCGTCGCAGGCACAGCGGCCGGCCCGGCCGAACGACGGTCACGGGCATGACGGACACCACACCACAAGAGCCGACAGGCTCGGTACAGGGCAGCTTGCGAAGCGGCGACATGGCGCGTTCGCCGCTGCGCATCGGAGCGGGTCCCGGCACAGCCGGGGCCCGCTTCACTCCGTCCGGGCGCCCTCGGTGTCCGGACGCCGCATGGGGGACACCAGGGGCCGGATCGACGGCGCGGACGGACCTTTCCGGCCGCCAGACGGGTGAGATGCGGGGCCGGTCGACGGACCGACGGCCTGTTGCGCCATAGAGTCAGGCAGTTCTGCGTATAAGTCTCTTATCGGCAGAATTCTGCTCAAAAGCTGCTGAACCTGACTCAACCGAAGGCCTCGGAGGCATGCGATGCCCTTGCGTAGATCCGGTCCGGCCCGCCGTACAGTCCCCCTTGCGGCCGGAACGCTCGTCTCACTTCTCTCCGTGCTCGCTCTGCCCCTCGCGCTGCCCGGTCTGGCCACGGCCTCGGACGCCGGGAAGAAGCTCACCCACCCCGAGCAGGACTGGATGGGTTCCACCATCGCCGCCCGCGAGGGCGTCAACCGGGCCGGTGGTACCGAGCCGCAGTCGATGCACGGCCGGGGCGTGTCCGGCGTCGATGTCTCCAGCCACAACAAGCACGTCGGCTGGTTCTCACTGCGCAGGTCCGGGGTCCGTTTCGCATACGTCAAGGCCACCGAGGGCACCAGCTACACCAACCCCTACTTCACGCAGCAGTACCGTGGCTCGTACACCTCCGGCATGATCCGCGGCGCCTACCACTTCGCCCTGCCGGACCACTCCAGTGGCAGTACACAGGCCCGGTACTTCGCCGAACACGGCGGGGACTGGTCCCGGGACGGCAGGACGCTGCCCGGCGCGCTGGACATGGAGTACAACCCCTACGGCGCGAGCTGTTACGGCAAGAGCACCAAGGGGATGGTCGGTTGGATCGAGGACTTCGTGGACACCTACCGCGAGACGACCGGCCGGAACCCGCTCATCTACACCTCGACCACCTGGTGGAAGCGGTGCACCGGCAACGCCGGCAAGTTCGGCCGGACGAACCCGCTGTGGATCCCCCGCTACGGCTCCTCCGTCGGCGCGCTGCCGGCCGGCTGGCAGTACCACAGCATCTGGCAGCACACCTCCTCAGGCCACCCGATCGGCGACCGCAACCGTTTCAACGGGACGTTCAGCCGGCTGAAGGTCCTCGCCAACGGCCACTGACCCCGCCGCCCTGTCCCCCGGCCGGTCCCCGGCGCCGCACCAGGCGCCGGGGACCGGCCGTTGTGCCGCCGGGACACGTGCGGTCCCGGCCGGCAGTTCGTGGTCCAGGCCTCTGAAAGCCAACGCCGTTCGAAAGAGCGGGAATTGATGCCCGGGTTACAACCATCTGCGGCCCGGCGTTGTCCAACACTGCGAAATGACCACGCGACGCACCACACCCGACGGGGGTATTCCCATGAAGCGTTCACGTGCCATCGCAGGTTCCGCCGTCCTGGCCATGACCGGTCTCGCCACCCTGGCCGGCGCCACCACCGCATCCGCCGCTCCGACGGCCACCGCCGCGTACAACGGGGCCTGCGGAAGCGGATACCGGGTGGTGAATTCCGTGCCGGTCACCGGAAAGGGGGCCGTGTACCTGACGTACAACGCCACCAGCGGAAAGAACTGTGTAGTGACGGTGCGGAACAGCCCCGGTAAGCCGGTGTACATGTACACCTATCTCACGGCCACCGACGGCAGTTCGGACTGGATTTCCGACAGTGGCCAGTACACCTCCTACGCCGGCCCCGTCTATCTGCCGGCGAAGGGCATCTGTGTCGACTGGGGCGGCTCGATCGAGTCGGTCAGCGTCAATGTCTCCGGCTCCAACTGCGGCCGGATGGCGGCCGGCGTCGTGACGCACCACTGAGCCGTTCCCCGCACCGGCAGCGGGTTCCCGGGCAGCGCCCGCCCGGGAACCCGCCGCCGACGTGTTTCGGCGAGATCCCCAACTCGACTTCCCCGCAGGCCTCTTGACAGGCGAACGGGAACGCCGTCACCCCCGGCGGCGATGCGTGGCGGACGCCCCCGCGTTCGGCAACGCGATGGTGCCGCGGACCGCGTAGGGCCAGGAGGACGCGGCGCGGGGGCGGGCGGCGGTGCGGTGCAGTGCAGTGCAGTGCGGTGCGGTGCGGTGCGGTCAACGGTGAGGGCCCGGACCGGTGCTCTCGCGGGCCTCCAGATGCGGCAGTTCGCCCTGCACGGTGCGCGGCGGTCCGCCGTCGAGGACGGTGAGGAGTTCCTGGGCGGCGAGCCGGCCGAAGCCGGGGGTGTCGCGGACCAGTGCGGTCAGCCGGGGGTGGATCACCCGGCACAGCGCGGAGTCGTCCCAGGCCACGATGGACAGCGCGTCCGGTACGGAGAGGCCCCGCTCGGCTGCCACGGAGGCGCCGGCCACGGCCATCACGTCGTTGTCGTAGATGATCGCGGTGGGCGGCTCCGCGGCGTCCAGGACGCGCCGGGTGGCCTCGGCCCCTTCGACGTCGGAGTAGTCGGTGGTCACGGAGTGCACCTGGCGTTCGTCGAGGTCGCGGAGGTCCGCCTCGGTGCGGAGCGAGCGGATGCGGCGTTCGGTGTGGGCGAGGCCGGGCAGACCCGCCACGTGCACGATCCGGCGGTGGCCGAGGCCGTGGAGGTGGTCGAGGACGCGGGCCATGGCCTTGGCGTCGTCGGCCCAGACGGTGGCGAGGAGGGGCGGCGCGGGGGCGGCGTCGGGCCGGGATGCGGCGAGGTGCGGGCCGGGGGTGGCGGGGCCGCCGATGACGACGGCGGGCAGGCCGAGCGCGGTGAGCAGTTCGGGGCGGGGGTCGTCGGTGCGCGGGTCCACCACGAGGACGCCGTCCACCCGGCGTTCGGCCCACCAGCGGCGGTAGAGCGCGCACTCGGCGTCGAGGTCCTCGACGACCTGGAAGAGCAGCGCGACGTTCTGCGCGCAGAGCACTTCCTGGATGCCGGAGACGAGTTGGAGGAAGAAGGACTCCACCCCGAGGGTCCGCGCGGGTCGGGCGAGCACCAGGCCGAGGGCGCCGGCGCGTTCGCCGGAGAGCGCGCGGGCGGCGCTGTTGGCCTGCCAGCCCAGTTCCTCGGCGACCCGTCGTACCCGGGCGCGGGTGGGCTCGGAGACGCCGGGCCGGTCGTTGAGCGCGAAGGAGACGGCGCTCTCCGAGACCCCGGCCCGGCGGGCGATGTCCTTGATCGTCGGCCGGCGCGCCGGCTTCCGGCGGGCCGCCTCACCGGGGGCTGTCATGGCGGGCCCTCCTCGACCTAAACCGCATTAGTGCCGCCCAGTCTGTTCAGCCGAGGAAGGCCTGTCAAACGATGGGCGGCGGCCCCGCGTGGGCACCGAGAAGCCGTTCAGGTACCGGGTATTGACACCTACTAAAACGCATTAGTAGCGTCTGCCGCATCGTCACCCGAGGACACGGAGAAGGTTCTCGACGGAGTGGCCGAAGAGCCCCATTGCGTTTCCCGTGCCCGAGGACGAATTCTTTCCTGTCGTCCAGAAATTCTGGTCGGCCGATCTCCTGCGACAGTGCCACTTGCGTCTGGTCCGAGCAAATCCACGCACATCCGAGCAAAGGAGCCGCCAGCCATGCGTTTTCCCCGACGAACGGCCGCCGCGGTCGCGGCTCTGGTCACCTCGGTGTCCGCCCTGAGCGCATGCGGGTCCTCGGGAGGGTCCGACGGATCGGACGGCGCCTCGGGGAAGGTCGAGGGGCAGGTCACGTTCCAGACCTGGAATCTCAAGGCCAATTTCAAGGATTACTTCGACGGCCTCATCGCGGACTTCGAGAAGAAATACCCGGGCACCAAGGTGAAGTGGGTGGATCAACCGGCCGAGGGGTACCCCGAGAAGCTGAGTGCGGATGCGGCCGGCGGCACGCTGCCCGATGTCGTCAATGTGTCGCCGGATCTCGCCTATCCGCTGGCGAAGGCCGGGCTGGCGCTGGATCTGGAGAAAGCCGCCGGGAAATACCGCGGAGAGTACCTGCCAGGGGCGTGGAAGAGCCATGCGATGCCGGGGTTGCCGGGCGTCTACGCCTTTCCCTGGTACCTCAACACCGGGCCGATGTTCTACAACAAGGAGCTCTTCAAGAAGGCCGGCCTGGACCCCGAGAAGCCGCCGAGGACCTATGACCAGCTCTTCACGGACGCGGTGACGATGGCGAAGCGGAGCGATCGGAAGATCGCCATGCTCGCCAGCACACCGTCGATCGAGGACTTCGGGCGCTACGGCGTACGGCTGATGGACGCACAGGGCACCGCGTTCACCTTCAACGAGCCCAAGGGCGTCGAACTGCTGGAGCACTACAAGCAGCTCTACGCGGCCGGGGCGCTGGATTCGCAGGCGCTCACCGCGCAGGCCGAGTCGTCGGGGCGGAAGTTCCAGCAGGAGTCGGTGGCCATGAATCCGGGCAGCGCGCTGGACCTACAGAACTTCAAGAAGGAGGCACCGAGCCTCTATGCGCACATCGGCATCACGGACGCGGTCAACAACACCGGCAAGGCCAATATGTACGTCCAGGGCCTGATGGTGAACGCCCGGAGCACGGTGAAACCGGCGGCCGTCGCCTTTGCGCACTTCGTCACCGACGGGACGAACCAGATGGCGTTCGCCAAGAAGGTCACGATCTTCCCCAGCACCATGGGATCGCTGGACGATCCGTACTTCACCCGGCAGGACGGTACCGATGCGACCCGGGTCCGGGTGGCGGCCGCCGCCGCACTGAAGACCGCGGTGAATTACACGCCGGTACTGCTCAGCGACCAGATGAAGACCGTTCTGCGCAATGCGGTGGCCCGGGCCGTCCAGGGCAAGGAGTCCCCCGGGGCGGCGCTGGACGGGGCGGTCGCCGAGTGCAACCGCCTGCTGAAGACCGGCTGAGGACGGGGCGCTCCGTGAAGACGCATTCGCCGGCCGGCCCCTGGCTGTTCCTGGCTCCCGGACTGCTGGTCGTCGCGGGATTCAGCCTCTATCCGTTCCTGAGCACGGTGGCGCAGTCCTTCACCGATGCCCGCACGCTCACCGGGGGCCGGTTCGTCGGCGGCGCCAACTACCGCGAGCTCCTCCATGACGCGATGTTCTGGACGGGGTTGCGCAACAGCGTGCTCTATGTCCTGGGTGCGGTACCGCTGTTGGTGGTGCTGCCGCTGCTGCTGGCCCTGCTGGTGCGGCGGCGGATACCCGGCATCACGTTCTTCCGCGCCGCGTTCTACACACCGGTCGTCGCCTCCGTCGTCGTGGTCGGACTGATCTGGGTGTGGCTGCTGGACGACCGGGGGCTGATCAATGCGCTGCTGGAAGCGCTGGGATTCGGCAGGGTCGGATTCCTCAGCGATCCCTGGCTGTTGCTGTTCAGCGCGATGGCGGTGACGGTCTGGAAGGGCCTCGGCTACTACATGATCATTTATCTGGCGGCGTTGGCCAACGTTCCCCGGGAGCTGCACGAGGCGTGCGCGGTCGACGGTGCCGGAGCGGTGCGGCGCTTTCTGACCGTCACGGTGCCCGCACTGCGCGGCACGATGGTGCTGGTGGCCGCGCTCTCCTCGGTCAACGCCTTCAAGGTGTTCTCCGAGGTCTATCTGATGGCCGGTCCGACCGGCGGCCCCGGCGGGGAGGACACCACGTTGGTGATGCTCGTTCAGCAGGTCGGCACCGGCCTCAACGGTCGTGTCGGCTACGCCTCCGCGCTCTCCGTCGTGGTGTTCGTGATCACGCTCGGGCTGATGCTGCTGGTACTGCGCGCCAACCGCAAGGAGGAGGCATGAGTGCCACCGCGACGCGCCGGAGTGCCGCCTCGGCCCGTGCCGCCTCGACGCGCCGGAGTGCCACCGCGACGCCCGGCAGCTCCCGCGCCGTGCGACAGCGGCGGGCCGAGCGGCGGCTGCCGTGGTGGCGGCTGTTGCTCCGGTATCTGCTGCTGCTCGCCGTGCTGGCGCTGACCGTCGGCCCGTTCCTCTGGCAGCTGTCCACGTCCCTCAAGGGCTCGGGCGAGGACATCTACCGCTATCCGCCGAGCCTGGTTCCGCACCACACCACCCTGGCCAACTACGCCGGCGTGGCACGGATCATCCCGGTCTGGGACTTCGCGCTGAACTCCCTGAAGGTCGCCACCGCGAATGTGCTCACCAACTGCGCGGGCGCCGCGCTCGCCGGCTATGCGCTGGCCCGGATGCGTTTCCGGGGCCGGAAGGCCGCGCTGGTCGTCTTCATCATGGCGATGCTGGTGCCGGTCGAGAGCATCATGATCGCCCAGTTCGTGACGATGCGGGAGCTACAGCTCAACAACACCCTGCTCGGTGTGGTGCTGCCGGGCTGCATCGGGGCGATGAACGTGCTGCTGATGCGGAACGCCTTCGCGAGCCTGCCGTACGAGGTCGAGGAGGCCGCGTTCGTCGACGGCGCCAACGCCTGGCAGCGGTTCGTGCGGATCGCGCTGCCGTCGGTCAAGGGCACCCTCGCGGTGGTGGCCGTCTTCGCGTTCATGGGCGCCTGGGACGACTTCCTGTGGCCGCTGATCGTGCTGAGCGACCAGTCGAAGTTCACCCTGACCATCGGCTTGAACTTCCTGCACGGCACCTTCGCCGACAACCAGCGGCTGGTGGCGGCCGGCACGGTCATCGCCGTCGTCCCGCTGATTGTGCTCTTCGCCTGTCTCCAGCGCTCCTTCTTCCGCGGCGTCGGTGAGGGCGCCGTCAAGGGTTGAACCGCCCGCACCAGCCCGTATCCGCCCCGTACTCCCAGGAGCCCCATGCGATTCGGCGCCAATTACACCCCCACCCGAGGCTGGTTCCACCACTGGTTGGACTTCGACCTGGACGCCGTACGGGCCGACCTCGACTCCCTCGCCGCCCTCGGCCTGGACCACGTCCGGGTCTTCCCGCTCTGGCCGCTCTTCCAGCCGAACCGCACCCTGATCCGACCGCGCGCCGTCGACCAGCTGGTGCGGCTGGCGGACGCCGCGGCCGAGCGGGGGCTGGACGTCACCGTCGACGGGTTGCAGGGCCACCTGTCGAGCTTCGACTTCCTGCCCGCGTGGACGCAGACCTGGCACCGCCGCAACCTCTTCACCGACCCCGAGGTACTGGCGGGCCAGGAGGAGTACCTGCGAACGCTGGCGGCCGCGCTCGCCGACCGGCCCAACTTCCTCGGGATGACGCTCGGCAACGAGGTCAACCAGTTCTCGGACGGCCCGCACCCGGATCCGGACCGGATCACCGACGCGCAGGCCGCGGCGTGGCTGGAGCGGATGCTCGCGGCCTGCGAGCGGGGGGCGCCGGGACGGATGCATCTGCACGCCGCCTACGACGCCGCCTGGTACCGCGACGGGCACCCCTTCACTCCCGCGCAGGCGGCCCGGCTGGGCGCGGTGACGGCCGTGCACTCCTGGGTGTTCAACGGGACCGCGCAGCGGCACGGCCCCACCGGTACCGCCACCGAGCAGCACGCCGCCTATCTGATCGAGCTGTCCAAGGCATGGGCCGAGGACCCGCACCGTCCGGTGTGGCTGCAGGAGGTCGGTGCCCCCGCCCCACACGTCCCGGAGGAGCGGGCGGCCCGCTTCACCGAGGCCACCGTCCGCAACGCCCTGGACTGCCCGGACGTCTGGGGCGTCACCTGGTGGTGTTCGCACGACGTCTCGCGCGAGCTCGCGGACTTCCCGGAGCTGGAGTACGGGCTGGGGCTGCTCGGCAACGACCACACGGTCAAGCCGGTGGGCCGAGCGATCGGGGCGTTGGTCGAGGAGTGGCGCGGCCGGGAACACCGGCCACCGGTGCGGAGCACCGCGCTGGTCGTGGACACCGGCGGTGCCGAGGCGGCGCCCCGCCGCGCGGTGTGCGCACCGGGCGGCCCGGTCTTCGAGGCCTGGGCCGAGCTCATCGCCCAGGGTGCGCGACCGGCTTTCGTACTGGCCGAACGCGCCACGGATGAGGCGCACTTGACGTCCCGTGGGATCACCGAGGTCCTTGCGCCGGACGAGGTCCGTCCGGCCACCGACGGCCGGTGACGGACCGGCGTTCCGCCCGCAGTTCACCGCCCCGAACCCTTCTGCCGTCCAACCCCCTTGGAAATCAAGGCGGTTCAGGATGAGCACAGCCTTCCGCAGCACCCCTCGACGCCTACGGAGCCGCCGCCATGCATGACGATCGCGCACTGGTCGAAGCCCGACTCAAGCGGGTCCTGGACGAGCGCATCCGGCCCGCCCTGTATCCGGATTCGGTCCCCCTGGAGGTCGCGGCCTGGGTCGCGCCGGGCGAGCCGGGCGAGCCGGTGGCGGTGACGGAGGGCCTGGCCGCCGCGCACACGCCGGTCGCGGTGGGGGACGCCTGGGGGGCGCCCTGGGGCACGACGTGGTTCAAGGTGCTCGGTGAGGTGCCGGCCGAGTGGGCCGGCCGCACCGTGGAGGCCGTACTGGACCTGGGGTTCGACGAGCGGATGCCGGGCTTCCAGTGCGAGGCGCTGGTGTATCTGCCCGACGGCACTCCGGTCAAGGCGATCAACCCGCGGAACCAGTGGGTGCGGGTGGGCGCGCCGGTGCGCGGCGGGGAGCGCGTCGAATGGCACCTGGAGGCGGCGTCCAACCCGGTGATCCTCGACGTCCCTCCGTTCCGGCCGACCCGGCTGGGCGACCGTGAGACGGCGGGCAGTGAGCCGCAGTACCGGCTGGCGCGGATGGACCTGGCGGTGTTCGACACCGAGGTGTGGGAGCTGATCCAGGACCTGGAGGTACTGGGAGAGCTGATGCTGGAGCTGCCGGTGGACGGCCCGCGCCGCTGGGAGGTGCTGCGGGCGATCGGCCGAGCGCTGGACGTGGTGGACCTTCAGGACGTCAACGGGACGGCGGGGGCGGCGCGTGCGGAGCTCGCCGGGGTGTTGGCGGCGCCCGCGGGGGCCTCGGCGCACCGGATCAGCGCGGTGGGGCATGCCCATATCGACTCGGCGTGGCTGTGGCCGCTGCGGGAGACGGTGCGGAAGGTGGCCCGTACGACGTCGAACATGACGGCGTTGTTGGAGGACGAGCCGGAGTTCGTCTACACCATGTCCCAGGCGCAGCAGTACGCCTGGATCAAGGAGCACCGGCCGGAGGTCTACGCGAAGGTCAAGAAGGCGGTCGCGGAGGGGCGGTTCGTGCCGGCCGGTGGGATGTGGGTGGAGTCGGACACCAACATGCCGGGTTCTGAGGCGATGGCCCGTCAGTTCGTGCACGGCAAGCGGTTCTTCCTGGAGGAGTTCGGCGTCGAGAACGAGGAGGCGTGGCTGCCGGACACCTTCGGCTTCGCCGCGGGGCTGCCGCAGATCATCCGGGCGGCGGGCTCGAAGTGGCTGCTGACGCAGAAGATCTCCTGGAGCCAGGTCAACGCCTTCCCGCACCACACGTTCCGCTGGGAGGGCATCGACGGCACCCGGATCTTCACCCACTTCCCGCCGGTGGACACCTACAACTGCCGGCTGGCGGGCAGCGAGATCGCCCATGCGGCGCGGAACTTCAAGGACAAGGGCGTGGCCCGGCACTCGTTGGCGCCGACCGGTTGGGGCGACGGCGGCGGGGGCACCACCCGCGAGATGATCGCCAAGGCCCGCCGGCTGCGCGACCTGGACGGCTCGGCCACGGTCGAGTGGGAGAAGCCAGCGGACTTCTTCGCCAAGGCGGAGGCGGAGTACCCGCATGCGCCGGTGTGGGTGGGCGAGTTGTACCTGGAGCTGCATCGGGCGACCCTCACCAGCCAGGCGAAGACCAAGCGCGGCAACCGGCGCAGCGAGCAGTTGCTGCGGGAGGCCGAACTGTGGTCGGCCACCGCCGCCGTGACGGCCGACCACCGTTACCCCTACCAGGAGTTGGACCGGATCTGGAAGACGGTGCTGCTCCACCAGTTCCACGACATCCTGCCCGGGTCCTCCATCGCCTGGGTCCACCGCGAGGCGGCGCAGACCTATGCGGCGGTCGCGGTCGAGCTGGAGGGCATCATCGCGGCCGCGCTGACGGCGCTGGCCGGCGGCGGGGACCGGGAGCTGGTGGTGAACTCCGCCCCGCACGAGCGCGGCGGGGTGGCGGCCGGTGCGGTGGCGCCGTCGGTGGCCGAGGGCGCCGAGGTGACCGCCGCGCCCCGGGACGGCGGCGGGTTCACCCTCGGCAACGGTCTGCTGAGGATCGAGATCGACGCCCGCGGGCTGGTGGTCTCCGCGTACGACTGCACGGCCGAGCGGGAGGCCGTGGCGCCCGGTGGGGCCGCGAACCTGCTACAGATCCACCCGGACTTCCCGAACATGTGGGACGCCTGGGACGTGGATGCGTTCTACCGCAACGTCGTCACCGATCTGACGGACGCGGACGAGGTCACGCTCGTCGAGGTGTCCGACCGGGCGGCGACGGTGCGGGTCATCCGTGGCTTCGGCGACTCGCGGGTGGTGCAGTCGCTGACGCTGGCGCGCGGGCAGCGGCGCCTGGACATCGACACCGAGGTCGACTGGCACGAGACCGAGAAGTTCCTCAAGGTCGCGTTCCCGCTGGACGTGCACGCCGAGCGCTACGCCGCGGAGACCCAGTTCGGCCACCTGTACCGGCCCACCCACACCAACACCAGCTGGGAGGCCGCCAAGTTCGAGGCCTGCGCGCACCGGTTCGTGCACGTCGGGGAGCCGGACTGGGGCGTTGCGCTGGTCAACGACGCGACGTACGGGCACGACGTCACCCGCACCGTCCGGGACGACGGCGACCGGGGCACCACCACGACGGTACGGCTCTCCCTGCTGCGCGCCCCGCGCTTCCCCGACCCGGAGACCGACCAGGGGCCGCACCGATTCCGCCATGCGCTGGTGCCCGGTGCCACCCTCGGCGACGCGGTGCGCGAGGGCCATCGCATCAACCTTCCCGAGCGCCGGATCACCGGCGCCGCGGCGGTGCCGCCGCTGGTCACGGTCGGCAATGACGCCACGGTGATCACCGCGGTGAAGCTCGCCGACGACCTGAGCGGCGATGTGGTCGTCCGCCTGCACGAGGCGCACGGTGGGCGGGCCGCGACCACCCTCACCACCGCGTTCGCGCTGGGGGACGCCGTCACCACCGACCTGCTGGAGCGGCCGACCGCGGACGGCCCGGCGATCGAACGGCAGGGCGACTCGGTCCGGATGCGGCTGCGCCCGTTCCAGATCGTGACCCTGCGGCTGAGCCGGGCGGACGAACGGTAGGTCGGGGAGGGCGGTCCCCGGGTCCGGCGGCCGGGGCACCGCCAGGCCGGAGACACCGCCTGGCCGGGGAGACAACCCTCAAGGTCTGTCCGAGCGTGATCCGGCGTCGCGGCAGGTGTCGCGGCGCAGCGCGTGCCGCCGGTCGCGTCCGGTGCCGCGGCCCGGCCGCTGGCCACGGCCGGCGGCGGGCTCGGGGCCCGCGCCGTGGCCGGGTAACGCCTCCCGGCCCGGATCGCGGTATGGATCCAGGCCGAGCATGTCCATCAGCAACATCAGATCGCTCGCGTCCCGCGCGCGGCCCGCCAGCGCCTTCCTGGCGAGCCGTCGTTCCTCGTGATACGGCACGGCGCGGGGCGGGGTGTCGTCGGCACTGCGGTGTTCATCGCTCACCGCTGCATTCTCGGCCGGACCGGGGCGCGGTGCCCGTCGGGCGGGCCCAGCGGCGTGGGACGGAATCCGCCGCGACGCGCTGGGCCGCCCGGGTGAGCGCGCCCCGGCGGCCCACCGCCGACCGGCGCCGGGCCCGGGTGATGTCGAGGGAACCCCTGCCACCCCTTTTCCCTCTTTATGTGCGCTTGCACCTGCCCACCCCGTCGCGGAGTCACCGTTGAAACACTGCTACGCCGTCGCCCTCGCGGCCGCCCTCGCCGCTTCCTGCGCACTACTCTCCGGCTGCTCACAGACCGGGGACCCGGTCGACTTCAATGCCGGCGCCAAGAGCGACGGTGCCGGGCGGGTCAAGCCCGTCGACAGCGACACCCTCATGCCGACCGGCCCCAAGAGCGACTTCCGGGTCACCCGGACGCTGGACGACGGCACGCACATAGCGCGGGCGACGCTGAAAGGCCCGAAGTCCGGCGTCACCGGCAGTGTGTGGGTCTGGGCGCCGAAGGAGTACCAGGACCCCAAGTACGCCAAGAGCGGGTTCCCGGTGCTGATAGCCCTGCCGGGCGGGCTCGGCAGCCCGAAGGAGGCGGGCGGGGTGACCAATTACTGGGTCGGCGGTGACATCAAGCTCCAGGAGAACCTCACCCAGTGGCGGGCGGAGGGCAAGAGCCTGCCGTTCATCGTGGTGATGCCGATGCTCAACCCGGACACCCAGTACCACGACGGCAGCGACATCCCCGGCCAGCAGAAGATGGGGACCTGGCTGACCGAGGACGTGGTCGACCTGGCCAAGGCCAACTTCCGGACGTTCAAGTCGCGGGACGGCTGGGCGTTCATGGGCTCGTCGTCGGGCGGCTTCGCGGGCCTGAAGTCGGTGCTGAAGTACCCGGAGAAGTTCAAGGCGGCGATAGCCAGCGGCCCGGACATCGTGCCGGACTCCCCGCTGTGGGCGGGGCACCAGGCGGAGAAGGACGCCAACAACCCGGAGAAGCTCGCCCGGCGCCTGCTCCAGAAGGGGGGCCCGGACGTCTACCTCGCCTTCCAGGCCGGCTCCAGGGAGTCCGCGTCGGTCACCGCCTCCATAGAGAAGTTCCGGCGGACCTACGGCAAGGGCCCGATCCACACGTCCATGCAGCTCATACAGGGGGGCCGGCACAACGCCTGGGACTACCAGAAGGGGATGGCCGCCGGTTCGATCAAGTTCATCAGCGACCAGCTGAAGGCACCTGTCGCGAGCGGCGGCTGATCCGTACGGCACCGGACCGGGGGCGGTGTGCGGCGCCCCCGGCCGAGGATGCAGATCCCCTGGTCGGGGGCGATGCTGGTGTCGTAGGAACCGTGGTGAGGAGGATGACTCATGTCCATGATGGACAAGATCAAGAGCATGCTGAAGGGCCACGAATCCCAGACCGACAAGGGCATTGAGAAGGCCGGCGACACAGTCGACGAGAAGACCCAGGGCAAGTACCAGGGCCAGGTCGACACCGCCCAGGACAAGCTCAGGGGCCAGTACGGCAGCGGCCAGGACAAGGACCGGCCGCCGCAGACCTGAGCCGTCTGCCCGTCCCGCGGGGCGTCCCCGGCCCCTGCGGGGTGGGCCGGGCGCCCGCGCGTACGCTGTGCGGATGATCTCCACGTCGTCCGCCCGGCTCACGTCCGACGTCCTGCTGCGCCCCGCCGCCCCGGAGGACGCCCCCGGCCTCGCCCGGGCGTACGCGCGCAGCCGTGAGCACCTCCGCCGCTGGGAGCCGGACCGGGAGGAGGCCTTCTTCACCCTCGCCGGGCAGGCGGAGCGGCTGCGCGATCTGCTCGCGGAGCAGAGTGCCGGGCGGGTGATGCCCTGGGTGATGGTCCGCCTGCCGGACGAGGCGGCGGCGGAGCCCGACGTCGTCGGCACGATCACCCTCACCGGCATCGTGCTCGGCCCGTGGCGGAGCGCCAACGTCGGCTACTGGGTCGACGCCGGTCAGGTACGCCGTGGCCTGGCCTCCGCCGCGCTCCGGGCGGTCTGCGTCGCCGCCGATGCGGAGTTGGGTCTGCACCGGCTCCAGGCCGGCACCCTCCTCGACAACGTCGCTTCCCAACGGACGCTGACCTCCTGCGGTTTCACCCCGTACGGCGTCGCCGAGAATTACCTGCACATCAACGGCGCCTGGCGGGACCACCGCCTCTTCCAGAAGATCCTCAACGGCCGGCGCCCCGGAGAGCCGGTCGGGTGAGGCGTGCCGCGCAGCGCACGACGGCGCCCGCCCCGGGAGCCGGGAGCGGGCGCCGTTGTGGGTGCGGCCGGGGGCTACGCCAGCCGGATCTTCTCCGCCTGGGGGCCCTTGTGCCCCTGGGTGACCTCGAAGGTCACCTTCTGGCCCTCCTGTAGCTCGCGGAAGCCGGTGGCGTCGATGTTGGAGTAGTGCGCGAAGACGTCGGCACCGCCGCCGTCCTGTGCGATGAAGCCGAAGCCTTTCTCCGAGTTGAACCACTTCACCGTGCCGGAAGCCATGTCCGTCTCCTTCGTTCAATGGGCTTGCATCGGTTCCCGCGTGAGCTGCGGGAATCGGAGGTGATCGCCCTGGTCCGGACTTGCACCGCACAGCAGGAACGCCCGTGCATGCACACGGGCGCCCGGTACTTCGGAACCACGACAGCTGATCAGGACGCTACACCGAGCAACGCCCGGCCGCTCGCACAACCGGGGCTGACGCGTCGCCCTTCACCGTGCAAGGCCATCCGACGTCCTCCGTATCCCTGAACGATCGGACGGATGTGCGACGACGGTTCCGGGTCAGGAGGACTCCTGGCCCTCGCCCTCGTTCCCGCCCTCGCCCTCACCCTCGTCCTCGTCGACGCCGGCCCTGCGCCGACGCCGCCACAGACCGGTGCCGAGTCCCGTGCCCCCGATGACCACGACGGCGCCGACCGCGGACAGCACCCACCAGTAGCGCGCAGGGGCGTCGGCCTGCGTCTGTGCCGCGACCGGCGCCCGGTGCAGCGGCGTCGGGTGCTCCGGCGCGTGGTCGACGCGCTGGAGGTCGTCGGGCCGCTCTCCGGGCGTCACTGCGGGCAGCATGGCGACGGCCTCGGCCCGGGGAGCCACCTCGAACCCCCAGTCCAGCAGCGCCCTGGTCTCCTCGTAGACCGCGTTGTGGCCGCCGGACCGCGGGTGCATGACGGTGACCAGCAGCGTGCGGCCGTCGCGCCGGGCGGCGGCGATCAGGGTGTTCCCGGCGTGCGACGTATAGCCGTTCTTCACCCCGATCAGTCCCTCGTACGGGCGCACTCCGTGCGAGCCGACCAGCAGCCGGTTGGTGTTCTCGATGCCGAACGCGTCGGGGCCGCCGTCCTCCGGGAGTTCGGCCCGCTTGGTCGCGGCGAGGCGGGCGAAGTCGGGGTTGGTCAGGCCGGCCTGCCCGAAGAGCGACAGGTCGTAGGCGGACGAGAACTGGCCCGGTGTGTCGAACCCGTCCGCGGACTCCACCCGGGTGTCGCGCGCGCCGAGCCGGCGGGCCGTCTCCTGCATGTCGTCGACGGTCTTGTCCCAGCCGCCGTTCATACCGGCCAGGGCGTGCACGGCATCGCTGCCCGACCGGAGGAAGACACCGTGCCACAGGTCGGCGACGCGGTACGGCTCCTCCTCCTTCAGGCCGGCCATCGAGCTGCCGGGCTCGATGCCGGCCAGGTCCTGGGTGGAGACCGTGTGCACCTCCCCCTGGGAGAACCTGGGCAGCACCGTCAGCGCGAACAGCGTCTTGAGCGTGCTGGCGGGCGGCAGCGGACGGTGCGCGGCCCGGGCCGCCAAGATCTTGCCGCTCCCCAGGTCCGTCACCATCCAGGACATCGCGGAGACCCTGGGCGGCTCCGGTACGTCCGGCCCGGCCTCGAACTGCACCCCCCGCCGGTCCAGTCGGCTCCTGGCGCCCGCGGGGTCGGCCGCGTGCGCGGCGGGGCGCAGGTCGTCGATGCCCTGCGGGCCGTCGGCCGCCGCGGGTCCCGGCAGCACCAGCAGGCTGACGGCGCAAACGGTCGCAGCGGTGACGATTCTGACGGGGGCCCACCTCACGCTCGACATGAGGCCACGCTAAGAACGCCCCTGGCCGCGCGCCGGTTGGCGTACTCCATCCGATGTCCGGCCGCCCCGCCGGTTCGTGCGCCGGGGCGGCCGGCCCCGGCTACCAGATCGCGTTGGCCCACTCGGGGTGGTCGATGAACGGGTTCCGGTTGTGCTGGTACTTGTCGAAGATCACCTGGTTGCGGCGCTTCTCGAAGGCGGACGGCGGGTCCTGCCGGCTCCACTGCTTGAGGACCGAGATCCGGCCGAGGTACGGCCGGCTCCCGTTGCCGACCTTGTCGTTGGGCTCCAGGTCGGGGAAGCCGTCGCCGCCGTCGTAGCGGACCGCCATGTAGAGGATCATGCGGGCGACGTCACCCTTGTCCGCGTCGCGCGGTTCGAAGGAGTCGCCGTCGGTGTAGTTGCCCGGCGCCTCGCCCAGCTCCTTGCCACCGTTGTCGAAGTCCTTGTTGCCCCGGGTGCTGTTCACCGAGACGTCCGCCGGACGCAGGTGGTGGAGGTCGGTTCCGGGGCCGGTGGCGGTGCCGAAGTCGCCGTGGGACTTGGCCCAGACGTGCTCGCGGTTCCAGTCGTCCGGATTCCCGCCGTTGGAGTTCTTGCTCTGGGACTTTCCGGAGTACAGCAGGATGACGTTCGCGCTGTTCGCCGGGTCCTGGTCGGTGTTCTTGAGCGCGTCCCAGACCTGGGAGTACGTCAGCTTTCCGGTCTGGGTGGTGCTGATGATCCGGTGCAGCGCCGCCTTGAGCGCCTTGCCGGTCTTGCCGAGGGCGTCCTTGTAGTACGTGTCGTCGTACGCCGTGGTGTCGTGGGCGGTGACGAACTGCGCCGAGCGCTGGGCGACGGCCGCGGCACCGGCCGTGCGGTGACCGGCCGGGACGGCCGTCGCACCGGCCGGAACCTGTGCCACCACCGCCACCACGACCGTGCCCGCGGCGAGGGCCATGGCTCGGCCACGGCCACGGCGGGATATGTGGGTGTTGTCCACGAAGGGTGTCCTCTCCCCGAATTGTGGCACCGGACCGCAGGAATGTGGGGGCGGCCGGCACCGGCCGTCGGGTAGACGGCCGGTGGCAGCTTTCCACCGCGATCGTCACCGCCGTGTGAACGCCGGGGAAGGGTTGTGTGTCCACACGATGGCGACCACCGCATTTCCCCGAAAGCCGTTATGCGGTTGATGCTCCGTCAAGAACGCGCCCTGCACGGCTCCTTCACTTCGACCAGCGGGGCGGCGCTCGGCGTCGCCACCCCGGGCTCCGAGGCCGGCGTCACCGCTCCCGGGCGGCGGCGCAGCAGGTCGGGCACGAGGGTGCCGATCCCGAGGGCGGCCAGCGCGGCACCCAGCCACAACGGCCCGCGCAGACCGAACGCGTCGATCGCGAGTCCGCCCACCGAGGACCCCACGATGACCCCGAGGGTGATGAAGGAGGAGTGCACGGTGTTCACCAACGGCCGGGCATTTCCCGTACGTTGCACACGGGTGGCCATCGCCGGATTCATCGTGACGCCGACCAGCCCGATGCCCAGCATCAGCGACACCGCGGGAACGGCGAGGTGGGCGAAGACCGCGAGTCCGACGAGGAAGAGGAGATTCAGCGTCAGTCCGACGAGCTGGACGCCCACGGTGTGCCGGTCCGCCAGCCGCCCGACGACGGTGTTGCCGATCACCGTGGCCGCTCCGTATCCGATGAGCAGCAGGGGAACGGTACCGGCGGCGAATCCGGTGACCTCGGTGAGCAGCGGGTGGAAGTAGCTGAATGCCGAGAACGTCGCACCGATGATCAACGTGCTGGTGGAGAGCACCAGCCAGAGCCGGGGGTTCCTGAAGACGACCGCCTCTTCCCGGAAGCCACCGCCGCCGTCGGCGCGTCCCAGCCGGGGGACTCCGACGAGAGTGGCGAGTGCGGCGAGCACGGCGATCCCGGACGTGGTCCAGAACGCCGCCCGCCAGCCGAAGTGTTCGCCGACGACCGTCGCCAGCGGAAGCCCCAACAGGGTGCCGAGCATCAGCCCGTTCATGGCCACCGCGATGGCGCGGCCACGGACCTCCGGGCGGGCCAGTTGGACGCAGAGCGAGACGGCGACGCCGAAGAACGCCTGCGAGGCGACGCCGGTGACGAGGCGCGCCACCAACATCACTCCGTACTGCGGGGCGACGGCGGCCAGCACGTTGCCCGCCAGGAACATCGCGAACAGCGCCATCAGCGCGGTCTTCGGACGGAGCCTCAGCACGGCAACGGTGAGGAACGGCCCGCCGACCGACATGGCCACCGCGAAGGCGGTGATCAGGTAGCCGATCTGCGGGATGCCCACGCCCAGTCCGACGGCCATCTGCGGCATCAGCCCCGCCACCACGAACTCGCTGGTCACCATGGCGAAGATGCCCACGCCGAGCACGTACACGGCACGCGGGACGACTGGACCGTTCATTTTGAATCGACCATTCCAAAACATGCCCGGACTCTACCCCACATTGGATCGATCGTTCCAAAAACCTGTAGCGGTACGGGGCGCAGCGCGCAGTGCCCCCATCGGGTGAACCCGCGCCCCCCGCGCAACCGGACGACCGGGCCCCGGCATCCGAAGACCTGACACGTTCTTCGTCGGCCCCGGCGCAGAACCCCGTCGCCCCTCGAACCCACCCCTTCGGACCGCGCGTTGTGGAGGCCCCGATGTCGCCGTACCGCCCCGCTCCCCCGCCGTACGGCGCGACGCCGGACTATGTGCTCGCTCCCCCGCGCGCCGAGGACCGCCTCAACACGGTGGCCCTGCCGGTGGACCTGCTCCTGCCGCCGCCCCTTCCGGAGGACCGGCTGCGGTTCGCACCGGACGCGGAGGACGGGATGCTGCCGCCCCCTCGTCCCGAGGAGCGGCTGGAGGCGCCGGTGGCCCTGCCGGACCGGCGGCGGCTGGACCGTCGGCGGCTGGACCGTCGGCGGCTGGACCGTCGGCGGCTGGACCTCCAGGCGGCGCTCACCGCGGCCGGGATCGCGCCGGCCGACGGTGACGCGGCGGCGGTGGCCGAACTGGCGGGTCTGAGCGACGCCACGGTATGGGCCGTCACCGGCTGGATCGGGTCCGCCGCCCGGACGAACCGGCCGCGGCCGCACGCGGTGTGAGCGCGGCCGCGACCGGGCTCAGCGCAGTCCGGGCAGGCTGCGCAGTTCGCTGATCCGCAGGGCGCGGGCCAGGCCCAGGAAGATCAGGGCCATGGTGAGTCCGCCGGCGGCCAGGGTCAGCGCGGAGGTCCAGCCCGCCGGCAGGGGCACTCCGGAGCAGGCCCGGGCGACGAACCAACCGACCGCTCCCGCGGTGGCGGCGGCCACCGTCAGCTTGCCGTACGTGCGGCACAGGCGCCGGCCGTCGAGGCGCCCGGACAGACGCCGGCACAGCAGCAGCGCGGTACCCAGGAGCCCCGTCGCGTACGCGACGGCGTAGGCGGCGGCCATGCCGGTGACCGCCCAGCGAGCGGGCAGCAGAAAGTGACACGCGGTGGCCAGGGCGATGTTGAGGCCGCTGATCCAGCCCGCCGTCCAGAACGGCGTACGGGTGTCCTCGAAGGCGTAGAAGCCGCGCAGCAGCAGGTACTGGGCGGAGAACGGGATCAGACCGAGGCCGAAGGCCTGGAGCATGTGACCGGCGGGCGCGGCCGAGGCGGCGTCCACACTGCCGTGTGCGAACAGCAGTTGGGCGGTCTCCGGGCCGAAGGCCAGGAAGAAGAAGGCGGCCGGGACGATGAGGACGCCACTGACCCGCAGCGCGCGGGAGAGGTCGTCGCGCAGGTCGTCGAGGCGGTGCTCGGTGACCGCGCGGCTCATCCGCGGCAGCAGCGCCGTCACCATGGAGACGGTGACGATGGACTGCGGCAGCATCCAGATGGTCTGGGCGTAGCTGTAGGCGGTGTATCCGACGCCGGCGGTGGGGAGTTGCCGGTCGGCGGCGCCGGCGTAGTGCGTGACGACGGTCATCGCGGTGAGGTTGGCGAGCACCAGCAGCAGGGTCCAGCGGGCCGCCGCGATGCTCTTGCCGAGCCCGCTGCCCCGCCAGTCGAAGCGCGGCCGGAAGCGGAAGCCGGCGGCGCGCACGAACGGGATCAGGGCCAGGCCCTGGAGGGCGATGCCGGCGGTGGTGACCGCCGTCCGCGTGCTCGACCTTGGCGCGCACCAGCTGCGGCACCAGAACGGAGTTGAGGGCACCGCCGATCAGCAGGGTGTAGATGCTCATCGGGACGATGTTGGCGGTGTTGTACGTGGTCGCGAGCAGACCGGTGCCGAGCGCGCCCGCCTGGAGCACCTGCCGGATCAGCCCGGTGGCCCGGGACACCACGGTCCCCATGGCCATCAGCAGCGACGAGCGGGCCAGGCCAGCGCCCTTGGCGCCGTCAGCGCCCTCGACGTCCCGCTCCGGCGCTCCCCCGTCGGTGCCGGTGGAGCGCCCTCCCGTTGCCCCCACCCGCAGCTGCATCGTGTCTTCTGCTGTCCCCTCGATCATGAGGACAATCTATGCAGCTCGGGGCAGTGGGCGAGCCCGGTCGGGGTCGAGCAGCGGCGCGTGCAGATCCCCGTGGTGGGCGAGTCGGGGGGCGATCTCCTCGAAGCGGAAGGCGAGTTGCTCGGGATCGGTGCAGTCGGCGACCTCGTCCCAGGTGACCGGAGTGGAGACGGTGGGGACGGCACGGGCGCGCAGGGTGTAGGCGACGGCGGTGGTCTTGGCGGCGGCGTTCTGGGAGAAGTCGACGAAGACCTTGCCGGACCGCAGCGACCTGGTCATCTTGTGCACCACGAGGCCCCGGAGCGCGCCGGCGGCCTCGACGGCGAGGGTCCTGGCGTACGCGGTGGCCCGCTCCGACGGGGTGGGCTCGATGGGCACGACGAGGTGCAGGCCCTTGGAACCGCTGGTCTTGGCGTGGGCTTCCAGACCGTCGGCGGCCAGCCGGTCGCGCAGCCAGCGGGCCGCGGTGCAGCACTCCACGACGGTGGCCGGGGTACCGGGGTCGAGGTCGAGGACGAGGCGGTCGGCGACGCCCGGCGCCGTGTGGGTCCACTGCGGGGCGTGCAGCTCGACGACCAGGTTCGCGGCCCAGACCAGCGAGGGCAGGTCCTGGAGGAGGACCTGCCGGGTGGGGCCGGACGTCGTGTGGGGGACCTCGCAGGTCTGCACCCAGGAGGGGGTGCCGGGCGGCACGTTCTTGGTGAAGAAGCGCTGGCCGTCCGGGCCGTCGGGGTAGCGCAGGAAGGAGAGCGGCCGGTCGTGGAGGTGCGCGAGCAGCGGCTCTGCGGTGGTGGTCCAGTAGTGCAGCACCTCGCCCTTGGTGGTGCCGGTCTCGGGATAGATGACCTTGTCCAAGTTGGTCAGCGAGAGGCGCCGCCCCTCCACGACGGTGATCGGCGACATACGATGAGAATCCCACACAAGGGATGACAGATGCGCTCTATTTGGAATGGATCGATTTCGTTCGGTCTGGTCACCATCCCCGTGAAGACCTACAGCGCCACCGACCGCACCTCGTCGGTCTCCTTCGTCCGCATCCACGAGAAGGACGGCGCGCCGGTGCAGTACCGGAAGGTCTGTGAGCTGGACGGCGAGGAGGTCCCGAACGAAGAGGTCGGCAAGGGCTACCAGCCGCCCGGCGACGAGGTGGTCGTGCCGGTCACCGACGACGACCTGTCGCGGCTGCCGGCACCGACCGCCAAGACGCTGTCGATCCTGTCGTTCGTCGACCCCGGCGAGATCGACCCGCTCCAGATGGACAAGGCGTACTACCTGGGGCCCAACGGGGCGGCCGCGGTCAAGCCGTACGCGGTGCTGCGGGAGGCGCTGGAGCACCACCGGAAGGTCGCGATCGGCAAGGTGGCGATGCGGGGGCGGGAGTCGCTGGCGATGCTGCGGGCGCACGCCGGGGCGATCGTGATGCACCAGCTGCTGTGGCCCGATCAGATCCGGCCCGCCACCGGTGTCGTCCCCGACGACGTCGAGATCCGCGAGAACGAGATGACGCTGGCCGAGATGCTGATGGACTCACTCGGCGAGCTGGATCCGGCCGAACTCCATGACGACTACAAGGAGGCGGTCGAGGAGTTGGTCGCCGCGAAGCTGGAGGGTGAGCAGCCGGCCGCCCCGGCCCCGCCGTCCGGCGCCCGGGTCATCGATCTGACGGCGGCCCTGGAGCGGAGCGTGCAGGCCGCGCGGTCGGGCCGGACACCGGACGCGGAGGCGGCGTCGGTGACGCCCCTGCGAGGGCGGGCGGCGGGCCGGCAGTCCGCCACGAAGAAGACCGCGAAGAAGGCCGCCGCGGAGAAGACCACGACGGCCGGCAGGAGCACGTCCGGCACCGCGGCCGAGAAGTCCACGGCGAAAAGCAGCACAAAGAAGACCGCGGCCAATTCCACCGGGAAGACCGCTGGGAAGTCCACTGGGAAGACCGCTGGGAAGACCGCTGGGAAGACCGCACGGAAGTCGACGCCCGAAAAGGCCGTGCCGAAAAAGGCCACCGCCGGAAAATCCACCGCCAAGAAGTCCGGCTGAACGGCCCCGCCGCCCACCGCGCCCCACGCCCGCCCGGCCCGTTCTAGAGTCTGGGTATGGCTTCAGACGAGGGGACCACCCGCATCGACAGCTGGATCTGGTCCGTACGGCTCACCAAGACCCGTTCGCTGGCCGCGGCGGCCTGTCGCGCGGGGCACGTACGGGTCAACGGCGAGCGGGTGAAGCCGGCCCATGCCGTGCGCAACGGCGACGAGGTGCGGCTGCGGCACGCCGGACGGGAGCGGATCGTGGTCGTCTCGCGGTTGGTGCGCAAGCGGGTGGGCGCGGCGATCGCCGCCGAGTGCTTCATCGACAACAGCCCGCCGCCCCCGCCGCGCGAGGAGGCGCCGCTGATGGCCCTGCGCGACCGCGGCACCGGTCGGCCCACCAAGCGCGACCGCCGCGAGATCGACCAACTGCGCGGACGTTGACCACCCGCCGGCGCAGGGACCTGCGCCGCGGCAGCGGCCGCAGGGCCCGGCCGGGCACCCCTCAGCTACCGGGCAGGGCGTCCAGATAGACCCATGCGCCGTGCTCACGGACGAACCGGCTGTGCTCGTACTGGCTGTCGGTGCGCCCGTGCAGGCTGTAGTGCGCGCGGAACTCCACGGTGCCTTCGGCGTGGAAGGCGGTGCCGCCGGTCGCGCCGAGGATGTCCAGGCCGGTCCAGCGCTGCGCGGGGTCGAGGTCGAGGTCGGCCGGGCGGGTCGTCGGGTGCCAGGTGCGCAGCAGATAGGCGGTGTCGCCGACGACGAAGGCGCTGTAGCGCGAGCGCATCAGCCGCTCCGCGGTGGGGGCGGTGGTGCGCCCCTCATGGAAGGCGCCGCAGCAGTCGCGGTAGGTCTCGGCGCGCCCGCAGGGGCAGGGTGCGGTGGGGGTGACGGCTGCCGGACGGCGCGGCCCGCGCACCGCCCCCGCCAGCGGCTTCTTCTTCGATTTCGGCACCCGACGATTGTGCCGGTCCACGGGGACGGATGCGACACGCCGGCGACACGCCGAGGCGACACGCGTAAAAGCTGCGCCCATATAGGGAATTTCAACGATAAATCACCCATTTGCAGCTTTTTCTGGCTTGATGCCTACTGTGAGGCTGGAAGAACTCATGGTGACCGTCCCCACCACCCAGGAGAGAACCCCCCATGATTCTGTCCATTTCAGGCGTCGTCCTGCTCGGTGTCATCGTCTTCCTCTTCTTCCGCAAAGACGGGCTCAAGTTGTCCCACGCCCTGATCTCCGCACTCTTCGGGTTCTATCTCGCCAGTTCCGCCATCGCCCCGAGCATCAAGGCCGGCGGGGCGAGCCTGGCGAGCCTCCTCGGGGGGATCAAGCTCTAGGGGATCTCTCCTCCGTGGCGCGGACCGTCCGGCGTCCGCCCCGACGTCCTCCTCCGGCGCACCACCGCGGGCCCCGCCCGAACGGGCCGCACCAGGTTCCGTCCGGGCGGCTCCGCGTTCCGTCCGCGCCCCGGCTCGTCGCCCACGCCGAGCCCCCAGACCACCGCACGAGCAACAGGAGAAGACGTGGCCCGGCGCCCTCTGCCCCGCATCCTGACCGACAGCGCACGGTTCGCCCGCCTGGCCGACCGGGCCTCGCTCGCCCGCGGCCGCGACCTCGCGCGCACCGCCGCCGACGGCGCCTCCGACGTGTTCCACCCGCTGATCACCATCGGCCGGGGGCTGCGCCGGCTGGCGACGGCCGCCCGGGGACGGTGGGCCGCGACGCCCAAGGAGAGCCGTGGTCCGCTGCTGTTCTTCGTCGGCGCATGCGTGCTGGTGGTGGCCCTGCTCCCGTACGGGCCGCTGCTCGCCCTGATCGTGGCGATGGGCGCGGGTGCCTGGGCCGGGCGGGAGCGGCCCCCCGTGGAGACCGGCCCCAGCGAGGCGGAGACCGAGCGGCTGCGGTCCCTGTACGAGGCGCTGGTCCCGTACCTCTCCGCCGAGGGCGACCCCGGCCCGCTCTACACGCACGGTGGTGACTGGGGGCGGGCCTTCGTCGACCACGCCTTCGACGGCGACGGGCGGTTGGAGCGTCTGCGGCTGAAGTACCCGGCGTACTTCACGGACGGCGAGAACCAGTCCCGGGCCCGGATCGAGCAGGTGCTGTACGCCAAGGCCGGACGCGGCCGGGAGTACCACTTCGACTGGGACGAGTTGGCCAATCAGCTCACCGTGACCGTGCTCGCGGCGCTCCCCGCCGACATCGCCGCGCAGCGCTTCGTCACCGCACCCGGCGAGACGGTCCTGGGCTTCACCGACCCGGACGCCGTACCGCGCACCCTGCCGGTCACGGCCGGGGAGGAGACCCGGGACGCACCACCGGTGGTCTGGCGCACCGGGCCGCGCTCCACCGAGCCGCATCTGCTGGCCCTGGGGCAGCCGGGGACCGGCACCACCACGCTGCTCCGCTCGATCGCCCTACAGGCGCTGGAGCACGGCGAGGTGGTGGTCGTCGACGGCACCGGAACCGGCGAGTTCGGGTGTCTGGTCGGGCGGCAGGGCGTACTGGCGGTGGAGAGCGGGCTGGTGGGAGCGCTGGCGACGCTGGAGTGGGCGTCGCACGAGACCGAACGGCGGCTGATCACGGCGAACCGGGAACGGCAGGCCGGCAGACCCGCGCCGGACGACACCCGCCGGCCGCTGTGGATCATCGTGGACCGGCTGACCGCGCTCACCCATGTGGCGGCCGCCGAGGGCCGGGACGATCCGCAGCGGTGGCTACAGGTCCCACTGCGGCACGGCCGGGCGGCCCAGGTCACGGTGGTGGTGGCCGACCAGTTCGACGGCGCGGACCTGCTCAGCGATCCGGTGCGGGCGCACACCAAGGCGCGGGTGGTACTCGGTCCCGCCACCGCGGAGGAGGTCCGCGCGGTGCTCGGGGCGCCGCCGCACACCACCCCGACCGCACAGGTGCCGCCGGGGCGCGGCTATGCACGGCTGGGCGCCGCACCCGTCCTGAGGCTCCAAGTTCCGGCCACGCCCGACCCGTTCGACGACGCGACGGGCGAGACGCACCGGCAGGCCGTGCTGACGCTGCTGCCGGAGCACGCGGTGCCGGCGCAGGCGGAGGACACGGCGGGCGCACTGGCACACGGCACGGCGGATGGTGGGGCCGCGCCGGACGGTGCGCCCTCGGGGACGGACGGGACCGGTCCGGCCGCCGAGCCGATGGTCGCGTCCCCCCGGGTGTCGATGGTCAAGGGCAGCAGATCCCGCACGGCCTAGGCGAGTTCTTCCCGATCTCCTTCTTCCCGATCTCCGTGTCGGCGCCGGGCCGGAGGGACCGCGCCCGGCACCGCGCGGAGGCGACGGGCCGTCAGGCGACGAAGGTGTGTCGCACGTCGGTCTCCGCCGGGGCGCCCGTGGCGACCAGGCGCGCGGCGCCGGCCAGCCGGACCGCGGCCTCGTCGGCGACCGCTCCATTGACCGTGAACGGCAGTCGGACGAAGCCCTCGAAGGCGCCGTCGACCCCGAACCGAGGGCCGGAGGGCACCCGCACCCCGAGCCGCTCCCCCGCCTCGGCGATCCGGGAGCCGGAGAGCCCGCCGGTCCGCACCCACAGCGTGAGGCCGCCGCGGGGGATGCTGAACTCCCAGTCGGGCAGGTGCCGTTGGAGCGCCTCCACGATCGCGTCGCGGTTCTCCCGGGCCTGGTCCCGACGGATGTCGACGGCCTGCTCCCAGCCGCCGCCCGTCAGCAGGGAGGCGATGGCGAGCTGTTCGAGGACCGGTGAGCCCAGATCGGAGTAGGCGCGGGCAGCGACCAGGCTGCGGATGATGTCGGGCGCGGCGCGCACCCAGCCGATCCGCATCCCGGCCCAGAACGCCTTGCTCGCCGAGCCCACGGTGATCACGGAACTGCCTGCCGGATCGAACGCGCAGACCGGGCGGGGCGGTTCCATGTCCTGGTCCAGCTGGAGTTCGGTCATGGTCTCGTCGACGACCAGCAGGGTGCCGGCCGACCGTGCGGCATCGACCATGCGGCGGCGCTGGTCCTCGGTGGCGAGGGTGCCGGTGGGGTTGTGGAAGTCGGCTACGACGTACGCCATACGGGGCGCGGCGTCGCGCATGACCTGGCGCCAGGCCGGGATGTCCCAGCCGGCCAGCCGCTCCCCGAGGGCGACCGGGACCAGCCGGGCGCCGGCGTCCCGCATCAGCTGGAGGATGTTGGCGTACGAGGGCGAGTCGACGGCGACCCGCTCGCCGGGGCCGGTACAGAGGCGGCAGATCGCGGCGACGGCGCCCATCGCGCCCGTGGTCACCATGATCTGTTCGGGCATGGTGGGGATGCCGCGGGCGGTGTAGCGGTCGGCGAGGGCCTGCCGCAGGACGGGGAGGCCGGCCGGGTAGTCGCCGTGGGTGTGGGCGTAGAGCGGGAGGTCGGCCATCGCGCCCTGGACGGCACGGGTGAGCCAGGGCTCGGGGGCCGGGAGGGCGGCGCAGCCGAGGTCGATCATGGAGCCGGCGGCTTCCGGCGGCAGCGGTTCCAGGCCGCGGGTGGGCAGCGGGTTGCCGGCCGGGACGGCGGTCCAACTGCCGGAGCCGCGCCGGGACTCCAGGAACCCCTCGGCGCGCAGCGCTTCGTAGGCGGCGGCGACGGTGGTGCGGCTGACGCCGAAGGCCGCGGCCAGTTCGCGTTCGGCGGGCAGCCGGGCGGCGACCGGCACCCGACCTTCGAGGACGAGGAGGCGCACGCCGTCGGCGAGGCTGCGATAGGCGGGCAACCGGCGTCCGCCGACCGCGAGTTGGGCGGCGCGCGGGTCCTGCGACCGGAGCAGCCGGGCGAGTTGGGGTGCCCCCACCGCCGAGGTCCACTGAGCCATGAAGATCAGTCCACCTTCCTCGAATTGGCTCTACTTCCCGAGTCCCGACACGCCACATGGTGTCATGCGTCGGTCCAATCCTGCCAGGAGGGGGAATTTTCGTGTCCATGACGAGGGGAGCCGGTCCGCGGCGGGGCCTGCTGGCGCGCCGGCTGGTGCAGCTCTACACCGGCCTGGTGCTGTACGGCGTGAGCATGGGCCTGATGGTCCGCGCCGACCTGGGACTGGAGCCCTGGAGCGTACTGAACCAGGGCATATCCCGTCATACGGGGCTGTCGATCGGAACCGTCACCATCGTGGCGGGCGCGCTGATCCTGCTGCTGTGGATCCCGATGCGCCAGCGCCCCGGTCTGGGCACGGTCTCCAACGTGGTGATCCTCGGTGTCGTGATGGACGCGACCCTGGCCTGGCTGCCGGAGCTGCACGGGCTCGGCGCCCGGATCCCGCTGCTGGCGTTCGCCGTCCTGCTCAACGGCGCGGCGACCGGTCTGTACATCTCCGCCCGGTTCGGGCCGGGCCCGCGCGACGGGCTGATGACCGGGCTGCATGTCCGCACCGGCCGCCCGGTCCGGCTGGTGCGGACCTGCATCGAGGTGGCGGTGCTGGCCGCCGGCTTCCTGCTCGGCGGCTCCGTGGGCGCCGGCACCGTCGTCTACGCGGTGGCCATCGGGCCACTGGCGCAGCTCTTCCTCCGGCTCTTCGCGATCACCGGGCTGCCCGAGCAGCCGTCGCGGGTGGTGGCCCGCGGTACCGCTTCACCTGCGCGCGCCATACTGCCGGAGTGACCCCAGCGACACGCATCCGCCACGCCTACCTCGACCACCCCACACCGCTCCCCTTCGCCCACCGGGGCGGGGCCGCGGACGGACTGGAGAACACCGCCGCCGCGTTCCGCCACGCGGTCGACCTCGGCTACCGCTATCTGGAGACCGATGTGCACGCCACGTCGGACGGACGACTGGTCGCCTTCCACGACCCGACGCTCGACCGCGTCACCGACCGCAGCGGCACCATCGAGCGGCTCCCCTGGCGGGCCGTGCGCCAGGCCCGGGTCGCCGGCCGCGAGCCGCTGCCGCTCTTCGAGGAGCTGCTGGAGGAGTTCCCCGAGGCACGCTGGAACGTCGACCTCAAGGCGGAGGCCGCGCTGTCCCCGCTGCTCGACCTGTTGCGCCGCACCGGCGCCTGGGACCGGGTGTGCGTCGGCTCGTTCTCGGAGGCCCGGGTGGCGCGGGCCCAGCGGCTGGCCGGCGGCCGGATGGCGAGTTCGCTCGGCACCCGGGGCGTGGCCGGTCTGCGGCTGCGCTCCTACGGCCGTGGGGTGCTGCCGCTCGACCGGCTCCTGGGCGCGGCGGTGCGGCGCAGTGCGGTCTGCGTCCAGGTCCCCGAGCGGCAGTCCGGCATTCCGGTCGTCGATCCACTCTTCCTGCGTGCCGCGCATGCGCTGGGCATGCAGGTCCACGTGTGGACCGTCAATGACGCGGATCGCATGAACGCCCTGTTGGACCTCGGCGTGGATGGCATCATGACCGACGAAACAGAGACGCTGCGCACGGTGCTGACCGAGCGGGGGTGTTGGGTCTAGGGCATGTCCCATCGGACACGCCCCGGATACGCCATGCGGCCGGCACCCGCCTCCTCCGTCGCCCGGCCGCCGCGGTGAACGGGGACGGAAAGACGGGGGCGGGCGTGCAGCGCACACGAACCATGGCCGGGGGCGCCGACGAGGCGGCCGCCCGGCGCCGTGAGCAACGCGGCTGGTACTGGTACGACTGGGCGAACAGCGTCTACTCGACGACCGTGCTGACGGTGTTCCTCGGCCCGTACCTCACCTCGGTCGCGAAGGCCGCGGCGGACCCGCACGGCATGGTGCACCCCCTGGGCATACCGGTGCGGGCCGGCTCCTTCTACGCGTACACGGTGTCGGCGTCGCTGCTGCTGTCCGTCCTGGCGATGCCGCTCGTCGGGGCACTGGCCGACCGGACCGGCCGGAAGAAACCGCTGATGGGCGGCTGCGCCTACGTCGGCGCGGCGGCGACGACGGGGATGTTCTTCCTGGACGGTGACCGCTACCTGCTGGGCGGGGCGCTGCTGATCGTCGCGAATGTGTCGTTCGTGCTGTCCACGATGCTCTACAACTCCTTCCTGCCGCAGATCGCCGAGCCCGACGAGCGGGACGCGGTCTCCTCCCGCGGCTGGGCCTTCGGTTACGCGGCCGGGGCGCTGGTCCTCGTGGCGAACCTGGCCCTCTTCGCCGCACACGACTCCTTCGGGCTCTCCGAGGGCGCCGCGGTGCGCATCTGCCTGGCGTCGGCGGGGCTGTGGTGGGGGGCGTTCTCGGTGATCCCGCTGCGCCGGCTGCGCGACCGGCGGGTGACGGCCGGCGGGACCGGCGGGCCGGCCGGCGCCGTACTCGGCCAGGGGTGGCGCCAGCTGCGGGAGACGCTGCGCGACATGCGCCGCCACCCGCTCACCCTCGCCTTCCTCCTGGCCTACCTCGTCTACAACGACGGCGTACAGACGGTGATCACCCAGGCGTCCGTCTACGGCTCCGAGGAGCTCCGGTTGGACCAGACGACCCTGATCCTGGCGATCCTGCTGGTCCAGGCGCTGGCCGCGGCGGGCGCGCTGCTGATGGGGCGCCTCGCTCGGCGGTACGGCGCACAGCGGACGATCCTGGGCTCCCTGGTCGCCTGGGCGCTGACGATCACGGCCGGCTACTTCCTGCCCGCCCGGGAGCCGGTGTGGTTCTTCGCCCTGACGGTCGGCATCGGCCTCGTCCTGGGCGGCAGCCAGGCGCTGTCGCGTTCGCTGTTCTCGCATCTGGTGCCGCGCGGCAAGGAGGCGGAGTACTTCTCCGCGTACGAGATGAGCGACCGGGGCGTGAGCTGGCTGGGGCCGCTGGTGTTCGGCGTCGCCTACCAGCTGACCGGGAGCTACCGGGACGCGATCGTGTCCCTGGTGGCGTTCTTTGTGATCGGATTTGTCCTGCTGGCGAGGGTGCCGGTGCGGCGGGCGATCGCCGCGGCCGGAAATCCGGTACCTGACCGGATTTAGTACCGGAGTGCGGGGGCCGGTAGTATACGCCGTTGACTCACCAGGCGGACCGTTACTGCGCGCTTATCTCTCGAAGGCGTTGGGTGACATCTGCTGCCAGATGTGACAAACCGGGCGCTGGTGGGTACAACAAGGGGCGGCACGACGGGCGACGCACATGTCCCGAATTCGGGAATCTTCACCGCCGACCGGACGTTGACCGGATGACGACGACAGCGACACCTGTCCTGTGGGCGACAAGCCCGGGAGGCACGATTCATGAGTGAGCGAGCTCTCCGCGGCACGCGACTCGTGGTGACCAGCTACGAGACCGACCGCGGCATCGACCTGGCCCCGCGCCAGGCGGTGGAGTACGCATGCCAGAACGGACATCGATTCGAGATGCCGTTCTCGGTTGAGGCCGAGATTCCGCCGGAGTGGGAGTGCAAGGTTTGCGGTGCACCCTCTCTTCTGGTGGATGGCGACGGCCCTGAGGAGAAGAAGGGGAAGCCCGCGCGTACGCACTGGGACATGCTCATGGAGCGGCGCACCCGCGAGGAGCTCGAGGAGGTGCTGGCCGAGCGGCTGGCCGTCCTGCGCTCCGGCACCATGAACATCGCCGTGCATCCGCGCGACACCAACCGCAAGTCCGCCTGACGGCGGGACTGCAGCACGCAAAGGGCCGGGGCCACTGCACTGTGCAGTGGCCCCGGCCCTTGTGCTCTTCGCATGCCGTCCGCCGGGCCGTCCGCCCGGCGCGCGCTCAGCCGGTCAGCCGGTCAGCCGGTCAGCCGGTCAGCCGGTCAGCGGCGGATCCTGACGGCGCGGGGCCGGGGGGTCGTCCTCGCGGATCACCTCGCCCTGGACGATCTTGCCGTCCGGCCGGTGTATCCAGGCCTGCTGGAAGGCGCCGCCGAACGAATCCGCCGGGGCGGCGGCGGCCCGCCGCTTCACCAGCCGATCGACGCGGCGCCGGATCAGCTTCCCGGTCGGCGGGAAGAGGCAGAGGAGCCCCACCACGTCCGAGAGCAGACCGGGGACCATCAGCAGCACCCCGCCGGCCAGCTGCGGTGTGCGGTCGCCGCCGGACCGCCCGGTGCCGGACGAGGCGGGCTTGGGCGGCGCCGACGGATCGTCGACGGTCCGGAGGCTCTCGGTGAGGTTCCGCCACGCGCGGCGGCCGGCCCGCTTGACCACGTAGCCGCCCGCGATCACGCCCGCGACCAGCAGCAGGAAGACGGTCAGACCGTTGGTGGCACCGGCGACCACGGTCAACAGCCAGATTTCCAGCACCATCCAGGCCGCGATGCCCAACGGGACGAACCGGCGGGCGGGCGAGCGCTGGGGCGGGCGGGGACTCGTCGAGGGCGTGGCTCCGAACGTCATGCCTCAAGTGTGCCTGGCCCGCCCGGCGGCACCCCCTAAGGGTCGCGGGACGGGATCACCTACGGGACGCGGGCGTCAGCCCGGCCCTCCGGCTCACCGGCTCACCGGCTCACCGGCTCACCGGCCGCGAAGCTTGTCCACCCGGGAGCCGATTCCCCACGCCGTCACCCGCCACAGCGCCTCCACGACGATGTCGCGGCTCATCTTGCTGTCGCCGTACTCCCGCTCGACGAAGGTGATCGGGACCTCGACGACGTGGTAGCCGGCCTGCACCGCGCGGCGGGCCAGGTCGACCTGGAAGCAGTAGCCCTGCGAGGCCACCTCGTCCAGGCCCAGGCCCTTGAGGGTCTCGGCACGGAAGGCGCGGTAGCCACCGGTGATGTCGCGCAGCGGCAGGTCCAGCACCAGCCGGGAGTACGTGCTGCCGCCGCGCGAGATGAACTGGCGGTACTTGGGCCAGTTCACGGTGCGGCCGCCGGGCACCCAGCGCGAGCCCAGGACGAGATCGGCGCCCTTGAGGGCGGTGAGCAGCCGCGGCAGCTCCTCGGGCTGGTGCGAGCCGTCGGCGTCCATCTCGACCAGCACGCCGTAGCCCTGTTCGATGCCCCACCGGAAGCCCGCGAGGTAGGCGGCGCCGAGGCCCTCCTTGCCCTTGCGGTGCAGGACGTGGACCTGCTCGTCCTCGGCGGCCAGCTCGTCGGCGAGCTTGCCGGTGCCGTCGGGGCTGTTGTCGTCCGCGACGAGGACGTGCGCCTCGGGAACGGCGGACCGCACCCGGGAGACGACCGGCTTGATGTTCTCCGCCTCGTTGTACGTCGGGATGATCACCAACGTGGTGCCGAGCGGACCGTACTGCCGCTGTCCGTCTGTCACTGCTGCCCCTTCTCGTCCTTCGTACGCCCGCGCCGCCCGGCCACTACCGCGGCGGCACAGGACATCAGGCCCACGATAGCGATCACCCACTCGGGGGTCGCTCCGACGCGGTCGGCGAGCGTCGTTTCGTCGCGCAGCGGGATGCGCGCGGAGACCACGCCCTGGGTGAACTCGGGAATCCGGTGGACGATCCGGCCGTCCGGGGACACCACGGCGCTGATCCCACTGGTGGCGGCGGTGACCACGGCCCGGCCGTGTTCGACGGCGCGCAGCTTGGACATCGCCAACTGCTGTTCGGGCTGGCCGGTGCGGCCGTAGGTGGCGTTGTTGGTCTGGATGACCAGGGCGCGGGCGCCGGCGTCGACGGTGTCGTGGACGATCTCGTCGTAGGCGACCTCGAAGCAGATGACGTCGCCGAGCTTGGCGGGGCCCACGTCGAGCACCCCGGTGTGGTCCCCGGGGTAGAAGTCGCGGGGCACCCGCTGGAGGCGCGTGATGATCTTGCTGAGCTGCTCCCGGAACGGCACGTACTCGCCGAACGGCACCGGATGCTGCTTGGTGTACGAGGCGCCCGGACCCTTCTTCGGGTCCCACACGATGCCCTCGTTGAAGACGTAGCCCTTCTTGGTGGGGTGGTCGACCAGGGCCCCCACGAGGACCGGCACACCGATCGCCTTGACGGCCTCGTCGATCCGGTCGTAGGCCTGCGGGTACTGGAACGGGTCGAGGTCGGAGGAGTTCTCCGGCCAGATGACCAGGTCCGGCTTCTTGGCGCGGCCGGCCTTGATGTCCTCGGCGAGCTTCTCGGTGGCCCTCGCGTGGTTGTCGAGGATCTTCATGGGCCGGCCCAGGAAGTCCATGCCGGGCTGCTGCACATTGCCCTGGACGACCGCGATGTCGACGGTGTCGTCGGCTTTCGTGTGGACGGGGACGAACAGGCCCGCCACGGCCACCGCGGCGGCCAGCCCGAACGCCTCCAGCGCCGGGACCACCCGGCGCAGCGCGCCGCTGCCGCGCCGCCCCCGAAGGGCGAGGACGCACGCGGCCAGCAGGGCACCGGACAGCGCCACCGCGAAGGTCACCAGCGGGGCACCGCCGAGCGCGGCGAGCGGGGTGAACGGCGAGCCGGTGTTGGCGAAGGCCAGCCGGCCCCAGGGGAAGCCACCGAGGGGCACCCGGTCGCGGGCCCACTCCTGGGCGACCCACAGACAGGCGGCCCACAGCGGCCAGGCGGGCAGCCGGGAGGTGACGGCGAGGCCGACACCCATCAGCGTCACGAACAGCGCCTCGGCGATCGACAGGCCGACCACCGCGTCCCAGCCGACCACGTGCAGCCACTTCAGCAGGATCAGGAAGAACGGCACCGCGAACGCCAGGCCGGTCCAGGCGCCCTGGCGGGCGGTCCGGCCGTGGGTCAGCAGCGACAGCGCGGCCACCGCCAGCAGGGACAGCGGCCACAGGTCGTACGGCGGGAACGCCAGGGCCAGCGCGACACCACAGACCACCGCGAGGCCGGTACGCGGCGCCGGACGGCGGGCCAGCGCGGCCAGCCGCCGGGCCCGTCCGGGTCGGGCAGGCGCGGCCGGCTCGGCGGTCCCGGCGGACGGCACCGGGCCGTCCGGCGCGGTGCCGCTGACGGCTGCTGCTGTGGTGTCGGAACCCGATGGCACGGTCGCCGGGCCTTCCTGCAGGTCGGATGGGGCCCTCCCGGCTCCTCGGGAGCCTGGCGGAAGGTGTGAGCAGACCGTACATCGGAAGGCCCGCATTGCGGATGCGGGGTGTGGAAAAGGGGAAACCCCCGCGGAAGGGTGGCCGGCGGCCACCACGGGGCACGGATCGGGGACGGGATCCCGTTGAGAAGCGCCCTGGGGGCCCGGCGCCCTTCGGGCCGACCTGGGACCCGCTGGCTGCGGGTCGACCGAAAGCCGTTGTCTACTGAGCGTCCGGGCCCCACCCGGGTCGCACCTTCCCCCGGGCCCGTGCGGAGCCGGGAGGGACCCCCGCCCGGTCGAGAAGTTCCGGCGCCCCGTGCCGCTGGTGCTGGGCCTGGCTCCCAGTGGCGGTGTGCCGGTGTGGCGCACCGCCCCATGGCCCAGCTGCGTTCGACGACTGCGCGGAGGTCTCCCGGTCGGACGTCCTGGTGGTGGACCCGGCCGAACCTACCGGCCGTCGACCGCCTGCTGTCAACAGGTGCTCCGCCTGCGTGGTTTTCGCGTCGTCCCAGGTCAGCCAGGGGCGCCCCGGCGAGGAGCGAGTATCTGTGGGCACCTGGCACAACCGCACGTGCCCGCCTGATGTCACTCGTTCGGCCGCCCGAAGACCGTTCGGCCGCTGACGACGGTGCGCAGGCACACCGGGAGGTCGCCGCCGGGGGTGAGATCGGGCAGGCCGGGGGTGCCGGACCGGGGGTCGGTGGACCACCGCTCGACCCGCTCGTCGGGTGCCTGGACGAGCAGTTCGCCGGTGCGCCAGACCGCGTAGTCGGCGGGTGCGCCGGGCACCAGGACGCCCGCGTCGTCCCGGCCGATGGCCCGCCAGCCGCCGCGGGTGTGGGCGGTGAACGCGGCGCGGGCGGAGATGCCGTGGGCGCGGGTGCGGTGGAAGACCGCGGCCCGCACGGTGCCCCAGGGGTCGAGCGGGGTGACCGGGCTGTCCGACCCCAGGGCGATCGGCACACCGGCCTTGAGCAGGGCGGCGTACGGGTTGAGGGTGCGGGCCCGCTCGACTCCCAGACGGGCGGCGTACATGCCGTCGGCGCCGCCCCAGGCCGCGTCGAAGGCGGGCTGGACGGAGGCCGTCAGGGCCAGGTCGGCGAACCCGGCGACGGTGGCCTCGGTGAGCATCTCGGCGTGCTCCACGCGGTGCCGGGCGGCGCGGACCCGGCCCAGGCCGATGCGGTCGGCGGCGGCCCGTACGCCGTCGACGACGCTGGTGAGGGCGGCGTCGCCGATGGCGTGGAAGCCGGCCTGGAGACCGGCCTCGGTGCAGGCGGCGACATGGGCGGCGACCGCGTCCGCGTCGAGCCGGGCGCTGCCGGTGTGGTCGGCGTCCGCGTACGGGGCGTGCAGATGGGCGGTGTGCGAGCCGAGGGAGCCGTCGACGAAGAGGTCCCCCGCGGCGCCGATCGCCCCGAGTTCACGGATCCGCTCCGCTTCCTTTGCGGATGCGATCACCTCGGCCCAGTAGCCGACCACCCGCGGGCCGTCCCCCTCCCGGGCCAGGGCGAGCAGCGCGGTGAAGTCGTCCGCACCGGAGATCTCCGGCCCGGCGCACTCGTGGACGGTGCCGATGCCGAGGGCGGCGGCGCGGGCGAGCGCGGCGGCCTGGGCCTCGGCGCGCTGGGTGGGGGTGATGGTGGCGTAGGCGGCCTTGCGCACCGCGTGGTGGGCGTCGCCGGTCAGCGGGGCGTCGGCGTGGAACCCGGACCGCCCGCGGATGCCGGGGACCAGGTCCAGCAGCGCCGTGGTGACGACCGCGGAGTGCACGTCGACGCGGGTGACATAGAGCGGACGCCCGCCGGTGGCCGCGTCCAGCTCGGCGCGGGACGGCGGCCGCCGCTCCGGCCAGGCGCTGGCGTCCCAGCCGTGTCCGAGCAGGATCCGGTCCGAGGGGCGGGCGTCGGCGTGGGCCCGGATCCGGTCCAGCGCATCGGGCAGGGTGGTGGCGCCGGCCAGGTCCAGCCCGGTGAGCGCGAGTCCGGTCGCCGTGGTGTGCACATGTGCGTCCGTGAACGCCGGGGTGACGAGCGCGCCGTCGAGCGGGACGACCTCGTCGACGCCGTCGGCGAAGGAGTCGGCCGCGCCCTCCTCGCCGACCCAGGCGATGCGGTCGCCCTCCACGACCATGGCGGTCGCGAAGGGGTCCGCGGGGCTGTGCACTTCGCCGCCGCGCAGCAGGACGGTGCGGGGCCCGGACCGCCCTTCCAAGCGGGAGGACGGCGGTGCCGGGTCGTGGATGCGCTCGCTCATACCGGACAGTTTGGCCCCTGTCCGGCGGCGCTCGGTGCGCGGGGTCAGATGCGCGGCGGTCGGGACTCGTACGGGGTGGACAGCACCACCGTCGTACGGGTGGAGACGCCGGCCAGGGAGCGGATGCGGGTGAGCAGGTGCTCCAACTCCAGCGGGGTGGAGACCCGGACCTTGAGGATGTAGTTCTCGTCGCCGGCCACGCTGTGGCAGGCCTCCAGCTCGGGGACCTCGGCGAGGCGGTCGGAGATGTCGTCCGGTGCGCTGGGGTCGAAGGGTTTGACCGAGATGAAGGCGGTGAGCGGCAGGCCCACGGCTTCGGGGTCCACGATGGCGGCATAGCCCCGGATGACACCGCGCTGCTCCAGACGGCGCACCCGCTGGTGCACCGCCGAAGTGGACAGGCCGGTGGCCTTGCCCAGGTCGGTGTAGCTCATCCGCCCGTCCTTGACGAGCAGATCCACGATTTGTCGGTCCAACTCCTCCACCCGTTCAACCTACTGTGCGCGGGCGCGTATGCGCATCGCGCGCCGGATCGTGGACACCTTCGCGCCGGTCCGTGTGACCAATGCCACACATGTGAACCCGTGTCCGCGGGCGGGTCGCGATTATGCGCGCGGCATGGCGGGAAATGCTGGTGGTGGCCAGGACCGCCCGTCACAGGAAGTCAGCGATCCGATCGGCCCACCCGAGGGGGATGGACATCATGCGACGCCTTAAGCAGGACTCCGCTGCCGCGAACATCGCCGCCCAGGAGGGCGACAGTCTCGGCCTCTCCGGCGACGACGGTGCGTACGACTCGTTCGAGACCTTTGAGATCTACCGCGTGACCTGCCCCGACTGCCTTCAGCCGATCGCGCTGCTGGCGGACGAGGACGCCCTTCCGGAGCACGCGCTGTGCCCCACCCCGTGGAATCCGTTCGGGCTGACGGTGTGCCAGGGCTCCGGCCGTCCGGTGTCCGAGGCCCCGGAGGCGGACGACGACCTGGACACCGAGGAACAGGACGTGGCCGTGCTGCTGACGCTGCCGGAGAGCCTGGACTGGCGCCGTCAGCCCTTCTCGCACATCGGCGGACCGAGCACCCGGCCGATCCGGGTGCCGCGGATGCGCCGCAGCGCCTGAGCGCCCCTCAGTTCCCTACGACGGCCGCTGCGGTCCTCACCAGTAGCGGCCCTCGATCATCGCCTCCAGCGTGTCCCGGTGCAGGATGAGCGCATCGGCGTCGTCCGGCACCGGAATCTCCCCGAAGTGGACCTGACGGTAGGCCACGCGCAGCATCACGATGGCGTGCCGCAGGGCCGCGTAGAGGGTGTGGAACTCCATGTCGCGGGGCGTGTGCCCGGTGAGCCGGGCGTAGCGGCTCTCCACGCCGTCGCGGCGCAGGAGGCCGGGCAGCCCCGGCCGGCCGCTGCCCTCGGTGAGGTCCTGGAAGAAGCGGTGGAGGTAGACCATCCAGCCCAGGTCGAGTTCGCGGGGCCCCAGGGCCGCCATCTCCCAGTCGAGTACGGCGGCCGGCTCGAACCCGTCGTAGACGATATTGCCGATCCTGGCGTCACCCCAGGTCAGTACGGTCTCACCCGGGTCCGACGGCCAGAGGTCGGCGAGCCGGGCGAAGCCGCGCTCGATGACCGTCGAGCGCGGGCGACCGTCCACCACCCATGCGTAGTAGGCACGTTGGGCCTCGACGTGGCGGTGCAGGGCGCTGCCGGGTCCCGCGGTGTCCAGAAAGTCCGCGGCGCCGGGCGGGACCTGGTCGTGGAGCCGGGCGAGGATCGAGACGCTGGCGGCCTCCAGCTGCGCGCGCTCGGCATCGGTGGCGTCGTGCAGCCAATTCCCCGGGTAGGTGTACGGCATGACGTCCGGTGGGACGCGACCGGCGGCGCGGGCCATGACGAAGAACGGGGCGCCGAGGTGCGCCGGGTCCTCCTCCAGCCAGAGGGTGCGGGGCACGGGGAGGTCGGTGTGCTCGGCGACCAGGCGCATGGTGCGGTACTGCCGGGCCATGTCGTACCGCGGGAAGACGGTGTACGCGGCGGGGTCGGCGGCGAGGCGCAGTGCGCAGGAGACCGGGGTCCCGCCCGGTGCGTGGGGGTCCGCCCGCTCCCACGAGGCCGCGGGGGTGGGGGACGGCGGGCCGGGGTGGTCGATGTCGAAGAGCAGGGTCTCGCTGGACATGCCGTTGGAGGCGGGGACGGTCGCGGCGGTGGCACGGGCGCCGGGGAGCCGGGTGCGCAGCCAGGCGGTGAGCCGCCGGGTGAGCTCTTCGGGGTCGCGGGTGGTGGTGCGGGGGCGGGGGCTGCCGGGTGCGGCCGCGTCAGGGCGCTGCCCGGTGGTCGTGCCGGGGAGGCTGCCACCCGGGGTGGCGGCGGGCGACGGGCCGGCCGTCATCGGGTGGCCTCGCCGGCGACATCGCCGTAGCCGGTGAAGCCGCTCGGGTCGTGGCGGCCGAAGCTGCCGTGCTCGAAGATGCCGTAGCCGGTGCGGCCGTCGAGGGTGAAGCGGGCGGCGTGGTCGGTGACTCCGTACGCCGCGTGGGGGTGCGCGGCCGGGTCGGAGAGGTCGTAGCTGCGGCGGTCGGTCCAGCCGCGTCCGCGCCAGGTGCCGTGCTGCCAGTCGTCGGCATGGGGGTCCCCCCTGCTCGAACGGAGTTGAGAGCTTGGGGGAGGGTAGCCGGCGCCGACGGCCAGGGGCGACGAGGTGAGGATCTCGGCGGTGAGTTCCAGTGGTTTGCGGGTGGGGTCGGTGAGGTGGATGACGGCGCGTTCGGGGTGGCGGGTTCCGGGGCGGTAGCCGATGTCCGCGTGGGGCCAGCCGAGTAGGGTGTCGGGCACTCCTTCACGGACCAACCGGGCCTCGTTCAAAGTGCGTTGCCCGTCGGCGTCCTCCTGGACGATGACCATCACGAAGCGGTCGTCGAAGCGCACCGGGCACCACACCCAGTGGAAGCCCTCGGGCCGCAGCTCCTCCCCGGCGCGGCCGGCGTCCTCGCCGGGGATCGGGCGGACGCCCCAGCTGCGGTCACGGGTTCCGGTCCACTCCCCCGGCGTGACGGTGAACTCCTCGCCCGCGGCCCGGATGTTGCCGGCGCAGGTGCCGGCCTGCACGAATCGCCGGGCTTCCAGCATCAGCCGGTCGCCGCGGTACTGGGTGTGGTGCGGTTCCCAGGTGGCGGGGAACGCCGCGGTCCAGGTCAGGTCGTAGGCCAGGCCGTCGGGGTCGGCGGGGTCGGCGGCGCAGGTCAACCGGAGGCGGCTGAGCGGCTCCTCGACCGTGATGGTGAGCGGACCGACGGTCAGCGCGAGGCGGTCGTCGGTGAGCGCGTCGGAGGCCCGTACGGCGTGCAGTCGGTCGCCGAGGCGAAGCGTGGCGTAGGCGTCGATGACGCCGGTGTTGGGGTAGACGCCGAGGCCGGCGATCAGCAGCGCGCGCCCGGAGTGGTCCATGACGTGGAAGATGCACCGGTCGTAGGCGTTGCGGTCGCCGGTGGCGACGTGCCGCATGGAGAGCGGGACCTGGTGGATCGGGTACTCGTCGAGCGCGATCGGGCGATCGGGCACGGTCTCCTCCTGGGCGCGCGGTGGGTCGGGCGTCGTCCCGGGGTGCGGTCCGGCGGCGGGGAGTTGACGGTACGTCAGCTCTGCTCGGACAGCCAGACCCCCGCAGGTCCGGGAAGCAGGAAGTAGGGGCCGCACACGCTTGGTGCCTGTTACTGTCACCGGGTTGACGACCCCTCGACGAACCTGGAGCGACGGTGAACCCACCCTCTCTGCACTGCCTGCGCTGCGGCCGGCCCGCCGAGGCCTTCGACGGCTGCCGGAGCTGCGCCGCCGAGGGCATCGGCGCCAACGCGATGCCGCCGCTGGCCGACCTGACCGGCGTGGACCTCGCCGGGTACGCGGGCGGTCCGTGGGGGCTGCCGGCGGCGCTCCCGGTGCCCGGGCCGCCGGTCACGCTCGGGGAGGGCAACACCCCGAACATCCGCCTGCGGCACGAGCCGCAGGACGCCCACGACGGCCGGCCGACCGGTGAGGTGTGGCTGAAGTACGAGGGCGGCAACCCGACCGGTTCGCACAAGGACCGGGCGATGGCGGTCGGCGTGGCAGCGGCGGTGGCGGCCGGTGCGGACACCGTGGTCGCGGCGTCGTCGGGCAATGCCGGGGCGGCGGCAGCGGCGTACGCGGCGCGGGCCGGGGTGCGCTGTGTGGTGTTCACGACCGAGCGGGTGCCGGCCGGCCTGCGGACGCAGATCGACGCCCTGGGGGCGGAGCGCGTGGTGCACCGGGGCACCGTGTTCGAGCGGAACGCGGCGATGGCCCGGGCCGTCGCGGAGCACGGCTGGTACCCGCTGACCAGCTACTCCGCGCCCTCCCCCGGCGGGAACGGGTACGCCAACGAGGGCTACAAGTCGGTCGCGTACGAGCTGGCGCGGGACTTCGCGGGGCGACGGATCGACACGGTGGTGGTGCCCACCAGCCGGGCGGACCTGCTGGCCGGAATCGGGCGCGGCTTCCGGGAGTTGGCCGCCGCGGAGCTGATCGCCCAGGAGCCCCGCCTGGTGGCCGCCGAGCCGGCCGCCGCGGCACCGTACACCGCCGCGCTGGGCCACCGGGACCGCGCCGAGCAGGAGCGGACCCGGGTGGCGAAGGCGCGCACCGTGGCGTTCTCCCTCGGCGAGGAACGGCCCTGCTGGCAGGGGCTCGACGCACTGTGGCGCAGCGGCGGCACGGCCCGCGCGCTGGACGACGACGCGATCCTGGCGGAACACCGGCGGCTGGCGTCGGAGGGCCTCCTCCTGGAGCCGTCCTCCGCCGTCGCCTCCGCCGTGGCACGGGAGTTGCCCGTCGATCCCGGTGCGTTGGTGGTCGCGATCGGTACGGCCAGCGGGATGAAGGGGCTGGTGGACTGAGGGCGGGGCGGGGCGGGCCGGGTCTCCCCCGGCCCGCCCGACCGGGGCTCCCCCCGGCCCGCCCCTGCCGGCGCTCAGCGCGTCTCGGGCCCCGCGAGGTGGCGGGCGATGACCATGCGCTGGATCTGGTTCGTGCCCTCGACGATCTGGAGGACCTTGGCCTCGCGCATATAGCGCTCGGCCGGGAAGTCCACGGTGTAGCCGTAGCCGCCGAGGAGCTGGACGGCGTCGGTGGTGACGCGCATCGCGGTGTCCGTGCAGAAGAGCTTGGACATCGCCGCTTCCTTGGAGAACGGCAGGCCGGCGTCGCGCAGCCGGGCGGCGGTGAGGTAGAGCGCCCGGCCGGCCTCGATCTGGGTGGCCATGTCGGCCAGCATGAAGCGCAGGCCCTGGAAGTCGGCGATCGGGCGGCCGAACTGCTGCCGCTCGGCGGTGTAGGCGAGGGCCTCGTCCAGCGCGGCCTGGGCGACGCCGATGGCGCAGGCGGCGATGCCCAGGCGCCCGGAGTCGAGGGCGGACAGGGCGATGGCGAAGCCCTGGCCCTCCTCGCCGAGCCGGCGCGCGTCGGGGACCCGGACGTTGTCGAAGTGCAGCTGGGCGGTCGGCGAGCCCTTCATGCCCATCTTGCGTTCGGGTGCCGCGGCGCTCAGGCCCTGGGCGTCGCCGGGGACCAGGAAGGCGGTGATGCCGTGGGCGCCGCTGCCGCCGGTGCGGGCCAGGACGGTGTAGAAGTCGGCCACCCCGCCGTGGGTGGTCCAGGCCTTGGTCCCGTTCACCGTCCAAGTGTCGCCCTCGCGGGTGGCGCGGGTGGTCAGGGAGGCGGCGTCGGAGCCCGCGGAGGGCTCGGAGAGGCAGTACGCGCCGAGGAGTCCGCCGCCGAGCATGTCGGGGAGGTACTCGGCGCGCTGCTGCTTGGTGCCGAACCCGGCGAGGGCGTGGCAGGCGAGGGTGTGGACGCTGACACCGAGGCCGACGGTCAGCCGGGCGGCCGCGAGCTCCTCCAGGACCTGGAGGTAGACCTCGTAGGGCTGGCCACCGCCGCCGAACTCCTCGTCGTAGGGCAGCGAGAGCAGTCCGGATTCCGACAGCAGGGTGAAGGTCTCGCGGGGGAAGCGGCCGGCTTCCTCCTCCTCGGCGGCGGTCGGCCGGATTTCACGCTCGGCGAGCTCGCGTACGAGAACCATCAGGTCGCGGGCTTCCTCGGTGGGCAGCCTGCGTTCCACCGGCCGGGGGCCGTACTCGGTCATGGCGGCGCTCTCCTCCCTGTCGGGCGCTGCGGCGACGCACGCGGGGTGGGCTGCGGCGCCGGTTTCCGTGGTGCCACGCCGATGATCGCTTTCCGGGTCGCGGAAGGCGATGACCTGCGACGGTGGCGCTAGGAGTATGCCCGATCGGAGGCCGCGCGTCACGGGTTGATCATCGCCGGCCCGAGGATGCCGGTCGACCGACCACTTCAGCCCGGAATCCGCTACCCCGCTCCGATGAAATTGGTCCGAACCATTGACTCAATGGTCTAGTCCTTCTAACTTCTCCTGCAACGTTCAACGCGTTCATGCCAATTCGGAACGCAGGTCAGGCACGACGGGTCACGACTCCACCCCTCGCCCCCCTCCGAGGAGACGACATGCTCAGACCGCACCGGATGCGATCGCCGCGCAGAGTGATCGCCGCCGTCACCGCGCTGTGTACCGCGGCGCTGGCCGGCACCCTGCTCGCCGGCCCCGCCTCCGCCCAACCGGCCGGCGCCCCCACCGCCCAGGGCCGAACGGCGGCCACCACGGCCGACGGACCGGCGGCCCGGCCGGCCGCAGCGGGCGACAAGGTCGTCGGATACTTCACCAACTGGGGTGTCTACGACCGCAATTACCACGTCAAGAACATCGAGACGTCGGGCTCGGCGGCCAAGCTGACGCACATCAACTACGCCTTCGGCAACGTCCAGGGCGGCAAGTGCGCCATCGGCGACTCCTACGCCGACTACGACAAGGCCTACACCGCCGACCAGAGCGTCGACGGTCAGGCGGACACCTGGGACGACGGCGCGCTGCGCGGCAACTTCAACCAGCTGCGGAAGCTCAAGAAGCTGCACCCGGGCCTCAAGGTCATCTGGTCGTTCGGCGGCTGGACCTGGTCCGGCGGCTTCGGCGAGGCCGCCAAGAACCCGGCCGCCTTCGCGCAGTCCTGCTACGACCTGGTCGAGGACAAGCGCTGGGCCGATGTCTTCGACGGGATCGACATCGACTGGGAGTACCCCAACGCCTGCGGTCTGACCTGCGACACCAGCGGGAAGGACGCCTTCACGGGCGTCATGAAGGCGCTGTGGGAGAAGTTCGGCCAGAACGACCTGGTGACCGCGGCGATCACCGCGGACGCCTCGGCCGGCGGCAAGATCGACGCCACGGACTACGCGGGCGCCGCCCAGTACGTCGACTGGTACAACCCGATGACGTACGACTACTTCGGCGCCTGGGACGCCCAGGGCCCGACGGCCCCGCACTCCCCGCTCTCCTCCTACAGCGGCATCCCCAAGGCCGGTTTCAACACCACCGACACCATCGCCAAGCTCAAGGGCCTCGGCATCCCGGCGAACAAGCTGCTGCTCGGCATCGGCTTCTACGGCCGCGGCTGGTCGGGGGTCGCCCAGGACGCACCGGGCGGCACGGCGACCGGTGCGGCACCGGGCAAGTACGAGGCCGGTATCGACGACTACAAGGTCCTCAAGGACCGCTGCCCGGCCACCGGCAAGGTGGGCGGCACCGCCTACGCCAAGTGCGGCGACCAGTGGTGGAGCTACGACACCCCGGAGACCATCGGCGCCAAGATGGCCTTCAAGGACGCCCAGGGCCTGGGCGGCACGTTCTTCTGGGAACTGAGCGGTGACACCACCAACGGCGAGCTGATCAAGGCGATCAGGTAGCCGCGGGTCACCGAGCCGGGCGGGCGGGAGGTGGCGACCTCCCGCCCGTTCGTCGTTCCCGCCGGGCCGGCCCGGCGCGGTCCGCTCAGGAGGGCGGCCGGATCGGGGCCGGGCAGCCCGGCTCGTACTCCTCGATCAGCCGGAGGGTGTCGCCCAGGCCGCTCACCAGCAGCGAGACCACGGTCTCGCGGGGCAGCTCCTGATCCGCGATCCAGTCGAGGGTGACGCCCTCGACGCTGGAGAGCCAGCCCGTCAGTGCGGTACGGGCGACCGGCGGGAGGTCCTCCCGCCCCCATGCGCCGAGGGCGATGGTGCGCAGCAGCCGGGCGCGCACGGAGTCGCGGATCGCCATGACCTCGGCGTCGAAGCCGACCCCGCCGGTGACGATGGCGCGATAGGCGGCCTGGTGGTGCTGGGCGTAGCGCAGACAGCCGTCGACGGTGCTCCGGACGCGTTCGACGGGCGGCAGGTCATGGGTGCTGCCGGCCCGCTCGACCAGTTCGGCCACCGCGTCCTCGATGATCGCCAGGTAGTACCCGCGCTTGTTGGTGAAGTAGTAGTAGATCAGGCCCTTGGCGACCCCGGCCTGACGGGCGATGTCGTCCATGGACAGCGCGTCGTAGGACGTGTCGGCGAACAACTTCCGGCCGATGGCTATCAGTTCGGCGCGACGCGCCTGGGATCGCACGGTGCCGCGGGCGGCCGGCGAGCCGCCCCGTCCACGATGTTGACTCTTATTCAAAACCCGCCCTAGTCTCCAACTACCAAGAGTTTTCGGCAGTATGACAGAGCGTCATGAGCATGTGCCGCGGTCGGGATCCGTGATCCCGCGCAGCGGCGCCATCCCGCACTTCCCTCGCGCATTCGACCACTGCACCGGGGAGGACACCGTGAACCCGTCGAAGGACTCCGCGCCCGAGGGGCGCACCTCCTGGAGGAAGAGCGCCGCGGTGGCGCTGCCCGCCGTGCTCACCGTGGGCGTGCTGGCGACGGTGATGGCGCAGGGCGCGCTGGCCGCGTCGTTCGCCGTCTCCGGCACCGACTTCCAGGTGTCTTCGGGCAAGTTGACCAGCAACGGCCTGGCCTCGTACGTACACACCGACCGCGACACCGACGGGCGCGGCCATCCGGTGGCACTGCTCGGCATCGGCTCGGCCTCACTCTCCGACATCTGCCAGTCGGCCCAGGTGAAGACGCCGGTGGGCACGGTGGTCTTCAAACTGACCGCGGGCGGCAGGGCCGGGCCGGTGAGCGCCGACAGCCTGGTCATCGACGGCGAGGACCTGGTCGGGGACGCCCGCTTCGGCACCGCGCAGATCGGCCGGGACGCCGCCACCCTGGACGCCGTGCCGGGCGTGCACGGCCGGCGGGGCGCGTTCGGCCTACAGGCCGGGGACATCGCGGTGGCCGGTGTGAAGTCGCACGCCTGGTCGGCCACCGGCGGCAACTTCCGCCTCAAGGGGCTGCGGGTGAGCGTGAGCCTGGACGGCGAGAAGTGCTTCTGAGCGGGCCGCGGGCCCGATGCGGCGCCTGGTGGGAGCGGACCCTGCCCTGGCCGGAACGGCGCGCGGCGCTCCGGCGCTGGCGGCGCACCCGGCCGTTCTGGGCGGGGCTGCTGCTCCTGCTGGGCGGCGCGGAGCTCGTACTGGTGCCGCTGTCGCCGCTCGGCGTGCTGGTGAGCCTGGGGCTGGGCGGGCTGGCGGCGCTGGGCATCGGGCTGGCGCTGATGGTGGCGGGCGGGTTCCTGTGGTGCGCGCCGGCCACCCACCACTACGTCAGCATCAATGCGCTGATCCTCTCCGTGCTCTCCTTCGCCGCGACCAACCTCGGCGGCTTCCTGGTGGGCATGGGCCTGGGGATCGCGGGCAGCGCCATGGGGTTCGGGTGGACGCCGGGACGGACCGGGACGCCGGGACGGGCCGGGACGCCGGGACGCACCAGGACGCCGGGGCAGACCGCGGAGCCGGGACGCCCCGGGACGCCGGAACGGACCGCGGAGCCGGCACGGACCGGGACGCCAGGACGGACCGCGGCGCCGCAAGGGGCCGGGGCACCCGAGCGGTCCGCGCGATGGCGCGGCCGTACGGGCCGCAAGGCCCTCGCCGTCGCCCTGCCGGTCGCCCTGCTCACGGCCGTCGGCGGCCCGGCGCGGCAGGCCCGCGCGGCTGCCGGCGTCCCGGCGCCGGCGCACCCGCCGACCGTGACCACCACGCTGTTCGCACCGCAGGGCTTCACGCTGGCCGGGGTCGCGGACGTGCCGACCGCGCACGGACCGGTCCGGGCCATGGTGCTGCGGATGAAGGCCGCCTCGCTGACCGACTACCGCCTCACCACCCGCGACGACGCCGGCCCCCAACTCGGCCTGGCCGCCGACACCTTGAACCTGAAGGGCGAGGTGACCCTCTACCTCACCCGGTTCAGCGGCTGCCTGGAGGGCGTCGTCTGCCTCACCTTCACCCCGGACCACCTCCCGGTGCCGCCGGTCGTACCGCCCTTCGTCTTCATGACGGACGTGGACGCCGAACAGGCACTGGTCACCTCGGACCTGATCACCGCGGACGGGCTGCGGCTGCACGCGGGGGCCGGCGGCGGCTCCGGTAGGTGATCAGGGCGCCACGCGGGGTTTACGGGCCCGCCCGGTACGAGCACCATCGGCCGTACGGAGGCAGGAGCCGCATCGAGAGGTGACACGTGGTCAACCCATGGCTGGCGATGGAGGCCGGAGCCGACCCGGCCGAGCACACCCGGACGGTGCGCCGGGCCCATGCGGCGTTCCTGGCCGACGGGACCGTCGCACCACCGGTCCGCCGGGTGGTCGCCGACTCCTGGCGCCGCTCGGCGCAGGCGCGGGCCGCTTCGGACGGTGCCGCGCCCATCGAGCTGGACGGGGCCGCGCTGCGCGCCTACCGGGAGGGGCACCCGCTGGCCCGTGCGATGCCCGTCTTCCGGGAGCTGCTGGGCAGCTTCGCCCAGGACGGGGCGCATCTGCTGGCGGTCTGCGATCCGCAGGGACGCCTGCTGTGGGTGGAGGGGCACCGCGGGGTGCGGCGCAGCGCGGAGCGGATGAACTTCGTCGTGGGCGCCCGCTGGGACGAGCGGCACGCCGGCACCAACGCCCCGGGCACCGCGCTCGCCGCCGACCACGCCGTTCAGATCTTCGCGGCCGAGCACTACAACCGGCAGGTGCAGCGGTGGACCTGCGCCGCCGCCCCGCTGCACGACCCGCGGACCGGACGGCTGCTGGGCGCGGTGGACATCACCGGCGGCGACCATCTGGCGAGCCCGCACAGCCTGGCGCTGGTACAGGCCACGGCGCGCGCCGCCGAGGCCCATCTCGCCGCCAGCACAAGGGAATTGGGGGTGTTCCTCGCGGCGCTCGGCCGGGACGAGGCGCTGCTGGTCGTGGACGGCCGACGGCTGCGGCTCGGGCGCCGGCACAGCGAGATCATGCTCCTGCTCGCCTGCCACCCGGCAGGCCTGACGGGTGATCAGCTCGCGCTGCTGCTGTACGGGGAGCGCGAGGTGCGCCCGGTGACCCTGCGGGCCGAGCTGTCCCGGCTGCGGCAGCTCGTGGGTACGCTGCTGCACTCGCGCCCGTACCGGCTCGGCCGCCCCGTCGAGACCGATCTGGACGCGGTCGAGGAACACCTCGCGGCCGGCGATCCGGGCTCCGCGCTGGGCGCCTACGCCGGTCCGCTGCTGCCGCTGTCGGAGGCACCGGGCGTACGGCGGTTGCGCGCCGCGCTGGCGGACCGGATCCGCTGTGCGGTGCTGACCGCCCGCACCCCCGAGCTGCTGCGCGAGTGGTCGCGCACCCCCTGGGGCGAGGACGACCTGGAGGTCTTCGAGGCCCTGGTGGACGCCCTGCCGGCGCACTCCCCGACCCGTACCGCGCCCCGCGCCACCGCCGACCGGCTCCGTGCCGCGTACGGCCTGACCGGCGGCGCCCCCGGCTCACCGGCCGCGCCTCGGGTCGCAACGTCTGCGCCTCGGGTCGCAACGTCCGCGCAACCCCGGCGTCCCTAGCCTGCGCGCACCAGGCCCGCCGCACGACCGCGGCGGGCACCGCGCCGAGAGCGATCGGGAGGCCGCCCATGGCCCGTTACGCCGACCCGGGTTCCGCCGATGCCGTCATGAGCTACCTGCCCCGCTACGACCACTGGATCGGCGGCGAGTTCGTGGCGCCCGCACGGGGCCAGTACTTCGAGAACCCGACGCCGGTCAACGGCCGACCGTTCTGCGAGGTGGCCCGCGGCACCGCCGAGGACGTCGAGCGGGCGCTGGACGCCGCCCACACGGCCGCGCCGGGCTGGGCCCGTACCCCCGCCGCCGAACGCGCCGCCGTCCTCAACAAGATCGCCGACCGGATGGAGGCGAACCTCGAAGCGCTCGCGGTCGCCGAGAGCTGGGAGAACGGCAAGCCCGTGCGCGAGGCGCTGGCGGCCGACATCCCGCTGGCCATCGACCACTTCCGCTACTTTGCGGGCGCCATCCGCGCCCAGGAGGGCTCGCTGTCGGAGATCGACGAGGACACCGTCGCCTACCACTTCCACGAGCCGCTCGGGGTGGTCGCCCAGATCATCCCCTGGAACTTCCCCCTCCTGATGGCGACCTGGAAGCTCGCCCCGGCGCTGGCGGCCGGCAACGCGGTGGTCCTCAAGCCGGCCGAACAGACCCCCGCCTCCGTCCACTTCTGGATGGGCCTGGTGGCGGACCTCCTCCCGCCGGGCGTCGTGAACATCGTCAACGGCTTCGGCGTCGAGGCCGGCAAGCCACTGGCCTCCAGCCCCCGGGTCGCCAAGGTCGCCTTCACCGGCGAGACCACGACCGGCCGCCTGATCATGCAGTACGCCTCGGAGAACCTCCGACCGGTGACCCTGGAACTCGGCGGCAAGAGCCCCAACATCTTCTTCGACGACGTCTCGTCCGCCACCGACGACTTCCACGACAAGGCGCTGGAGGGCTTCACCATGTTCGCCCTCAACCAGGGCGAGGTGTGCACCTGTCCGTCCCGCGCACTGATCCAGCGCGGGCACTACGACGACTTCCTGGCGGCCGGTGTGGCCCGTACGGAGAAGATCGTCCAGGGGCACCCACTGGACACCGACACCATGATCGGCGCCCAGGCCTCCAACGACCAGTTGGAGAAGATCCTCTCCTACCTGGACATCGGCCAGAAGGAGGGCGCCCGCATCCTGACCGGCGGTTCCCGGGCCGAACTCGGCGGCGAGTTGGAGGGCGGCTACTACGTCCGCCCGACGATCTTCGAGGGCAACAACGAGATGCGGGTCTTCCAGGAGGAGATCTTCGGCCCGGTGGTCGCCGTCGCCCCCTTCAGCGACTTCGACGACGCCATCGACATCGCCAACGACACTCTCTACGGCCTGGGCGCAGGCGTCTGGACCCGGGACGGCTCCACCGCCTACCGCGCCGGCCGCGCCATCCAGGCCGGCCGGGTGTGGACCAACTGCTACCACGCCTACCCCGCACATGCGGCGTTCGGAGGCTACAAGCAGTCCGGAATCGGCCGGGAGACCCACAAGATGATGCTGGACCACTACCAGCAGACCAAGAACCTCCTGGTGTCGTACTCGCCAAAGAAGCTCGGCTTCTTCTAGGAGGCGCGAGAAATGGCGCCTGACCTGGGCTTTTGCCCGTCAGGCGCCGCAGTCCAGCGGGCGGAGCCCTGGGTGACATCGCGGATCCGGGTCGCGCCGTGCATGACCAGCCGCCGAGACGGCGGCTCGCACCGCGGCCACCGCAGCCGCCGCTCTGATCGGCGCCGCCGTCCCAGGCCGAACCGGCGTCGAACCCGACGGCGCATCCCCGGTCCTGACGACGGGCGTCGGACGTGGCAGAACGCCGTTACCGCCAGGCCGCCCAATCCTTCACCGCGAACTGGTCGCCCACACGCCGTACTTCGGCCGCGCCCGGCCCGGGGAAGTGTGCGGGGAACAGCAGGGCGCCCCGGTCCGCGGCTTCCCCCAGCACCCGGCGCCGGCTCTCCCGTGCGCGGGGCTCGTCCTCGTCGAAGCTGGGGCAGTCGTCCGGCTCCACGATCTGCAACGGGCTGTGCAGCAGATCCCTGGCGAACACCGCCCGTTCCGTGCCGGACCGCAGCCATACGACGGCGGAGCCGGGCGTATGGCCGGGCGCAGGCTCGATTCGGAGCTGGGCGTCGATGCCGGTCGGCGACGCGCAGCACCGGGAGGGAGACGGACGGTGACCGAGGTGGAGCCACCGTCGCCCCCGGCCCGGTCCACACCCGGCCCGAGGCCCGCGACCTGTTTGACGCCCTCGCCGAGACCACCGCGATGAAACGCGCGTCCGACCCGACCGAGATCGCCGAGGTCGTCGCCTTCCTCGTCTCGCCGAAGGCCGGCTACACCACCGGCGCGACCATCGCCGTCGACGGCGGCCGCACCGCCATCTGAACCTGCCTACCCTTGAGAGGACGACACGCATAAGCAACACCGTGTTCGCCCTGAGCCTCGACGCCATCCACGCCGAGAAACTCGCCCGCTTCCGGGCCGAGGCACTCGGGCGGGACGTCGCCCCGGGCTCGGTCCCCGAATTCGCCACCCTCGACCCGGACGGGGCCACAGCGCGGCTGAGCTTCCACCAGGGCCCCGAACCGAAGTCGGTCAAGAACCGGCTGCACAAGGCAACGAGTTCGACGTCATCGCCGGATGAGAACGGAACCGGGCAGTAGTCGAACCGGGCGAAACACCCACGGAGATCGGCCACCGGAGCTCACACGATTCACACGACTCACGCATGAAAGGTCACAGCCATGAACAGGCTGGACGGCAAGGTCGCCCTCGTCACCGGCGGCAGCAGCGGTATCGGATTCGCGATCGCGCAGAGGTTCGTGGAGGAAGGCGCCTACGTGTTCATCACCGGGCGGCGCCGGCCCGAACTGGACAAAGCGCAGGACGAGATAGGCAGGAACGTCATGGCCGTCCAGGGCGATGTCACCGTCTCCGCCGACCTCGACCGTCTCTTCCAGACCATCGCGAAGGAGAAGGGGAAGATCGACGTCGTGGTGGCCAACTCGGGTCTGGTCGATCCGCAGGAATTCGGCCAGATCACCGAAGAGAGCTTCGACCGCACCTTCAACCTCAACGCCCGGGGCACCCTCTTCACCGCCCAAAAAGCGCTGCCCCTGATGAACGACGGCGGATCGATCATCCTCGTCGGATCGATCGCCGCCTACACCGGCGCCGCGAAGTACACCACCTACAGCGCCACCAAAGCCGCCGTGCGCTCCTACGCCCGCACCTGGACCAAGGAGCTGGGAGACCGCGGCATCCGGGTCAACAACCTCAGCCCCGGCCCGATCGACACCCCGATCATGGACAGCCAAGCAGACTCCAAGGAAGCCGCCGACGCGATCAGGGCAGCCTTCGCCTCGGTCATCCCCCTCGGACGCCTGGGGCGCCCCGAGGAAGTCGCCGCGGCCGCCCTCTTCCTCGCATCCGACGAGAGCAGTTTCTGCGCGGGCATGGACCTGAGCGTCGACGGCGGCATGGCCCAAGTCTGAGCCTCGAGCTCGTCCCGGTCGGCGAACTCGAGCACAGGCGTCAAGAAATCGTCCGACGGCGCCCTGGACGACGGAGCGAAGGGCACCTGGAGGCTCCATTGCACGCTCCAACTACCCACTCATCGCACCATGCCGGCCACGCCCGAAAAGGCATGGCCGGCATCAGTGAGGCGGGTGCAGGCAAGTTCACACTATGAATAATCCGATGCCCGCCCGGGAAGCGGCGGAAGCCAGGAATGAACCCTCGGCGAAAATGGCCATCCCTGACGACTGGTCCGTCAACTCGTCACAGGATTTCGATGGCAGTGACCTTCGGCGGACGGTTCGGGAACGAGATCTCGTGCCACCGCTCGATCTTCACCGAATCACCGTTGGCGTCGTAGTAGATCAGGTCGTTGTTCCCCGTGGAGATCTTGTCGACCCACCACCCGCCGAAGTCGGTCTTCCCGCCGTTCGCGTAGCAGTCCACGCTCTGGTTACCGCCGTTGTGCGACCAGATCTTCAGGAAGTTCTCCCCACCGCGGCAGGCGACATGGTCGATGGCGAAAGCGTTGCCGGTCGGCACGGTCATCGTGAACGCGGCGGCCGCGGCGAACGCCACGCCCACGGAACGCGCGACCTTCTTCGTCTTCGAGATCACAGATTCTCCTCGTCAAATGTCGAACCGGGAGCTCACTTCGCAACCACCACGGGTGGCTTCGATGTGGTGCTCAGGTGATCCCAGCGTGTGGGGTGGCCCGTCACGACCGCAACGAAGGCCGGGTGGTTCGGGACCCTGGAACGCAGAAACGGCCTTGACCAGGGGAGACGTAAGCCGCATGGAACACGGGAATGGAATGCACGCGGGAATGGGGTACACACGGGATTGGGCCGGAAACGAGGCAAGAGGGGGAAGAGTCAGGGCCGACGGAGACTGCCGGGAAACGCGGAGCACGGGGATGACCCGTGGCCTTCCAGGGTCTGTCCGACGGATCTTTGCGGTGTCCCGGTCGCCTATGCTGAGGCCGCTGCTTATGACCGTCTCGACTCCGTCAAGGTAGGACCAGTTGACTCCGCATTCCCTCGCGTTCTACATGGACGTGGTCGCCTCCGGAACGGTGCTCGGCGCCAAGCCGACGGACAGCCCCGACCGGGTCAGAGCGATCCTGGGTTCCGATTTCGCCGAGAACTCCCTTGACGACCACAGCATGTGGCGCGACTACGGAATGGCCGAGTTCTTCTGGATACGGGAATCGCCGGAACACCCTTGGGAGGGGCACCACTTCACCCTTCAGGTGCATCGCCTCTCGCACTGGGGCGGCAGCATCGTCACCAGCTCAATTCGCGACCGGTACGGGCGCTTCGGCCGTCGTCTTCGGTTCGACAAACTGGAGCGGCTGCTGGGGAAGCGCGGCGTGCGCCTGGAAGACGTCCCGGACGTGAACACTCCGGCCTTCACACAGCACTGGCAGCCTGCTTCGCAGGTGTCCGTCATGGTGTTCCGAGCGTACGAAGAATGGCAGCAACGTCGGCGCGGCGACGACCGTATCGGAGATGTGTACGCCATCTATTCGTCGGTGAGTGCCGAGGAGGTGGCACGGAACCGGGAGCGCCACGGCCGGCGGAACGCCCGGTGACTGCCCGGCAGGCCCATACCGGAGCCATAGCCCGATCAGGCGAGCGAGGGTGACGATGCCGTGGAAGACATGGGCCCTCTTGTCGTCTCTGGTTGCCACGGTCCCGGAGCCCTTGAGCGCGCCGGCAAGCTCTTCGCCAGCCACCTCCGCCCGAGCTGGATCAGGGAGCCACCCTGAACGGCGCGCGGCCGCGGACAGCGGTTGTGCTGGCTGTCCACGGCCGCGCAGCAACCTCAGCGGACGTCGACCGTCGCCACGCCAGAGGTCCTCTCACGTACGGGATGGCGGTCGTTCGGGCTGGTCAGGCCGTACACGACCGCACGGTATTGCAAGGCGCCGCGGTGCGTGGCCTTGACGTGTGCGGTGGCCTGCGCGTCGGTGCCCGTGGCAGCCACGGCGCCGCAGGTCACCTGGTGCCACGCCTGCCCGCCGCTGCGGCCCTCCAGGCATATCCGCAGGTAGACGGCTGCGTCGTCGTCCCCGTGCGCCGTGACCGTGAAGGCCTTGCCGGTGTGCGCCGTGTGCGGCGCCGTGATGTCCACACTGCCCTTGGCGAACGCCGGCACGGCGGCCAGAGTCACTGAGGACACACCCAGCGCACCGATCACGGCCACACGGCCGCCCAGCGCCTTTAACCCGGTCTTCTTCGTCCTGGTCATGGACTTCCCTCCCGTGGGTCTCCCCCACTTGCGGAGACCCACCCCTTCGCGAAGGCGCCCGGTGCGCCTCGCTGCCTACTCAGATGAGCTGGCCGACCCGCCCGTTGCCCCCCGCCCGGCTCCGTTACGAATCCACGACAAATCCCGCCAACCATGCCTGATTCCACCGCCAGTCCGAACAGCCCCCTTCAGCTGGAGCCGGGCCGGGCGCCGTCGGCAGTACACAACGACCGCGACCACCGCTCCAGCACGCCGTTCGGATCACCGCAGACGACCCTTCAGGTGATTTCCGGACCTCTCACGAGCCGGGCAGCCGCCACAGGGGTACGGCGTTCCAACAGAGCACGCCCCGACCCGCACGAGGAGATCGGCCATGTACGCAGCAGTCCGACGGTACGAAGGGGTAACCGATCCAGCCGAGGCGGGACGCCTGGTCAACGAAGGGTTCGTACCACTCATGCGCCAGGTCCCCGGCTTCGTGGCCTACTACTGGATCGACGCCGGGAACGGAGTCATGGTCTCGACCAGCATCTTCCGCGACCAGGCCGGCGCCGAAGAGTCGGTCGCCAGAGCAGCGGACTTCGCGCGGGACACCCTCGCGACACTGCTCCCCAACCCACCCCAGATCACGACCGGGGAGGTCGTGGCCTCCGCGTGACGGCCCTCGAACCAGCCGTACAAGAAGGCCTCTTGGACGTGGTTTTCTGACTGCTCGACGGCCGGCGATTCGCTGCTCGGCGACTTGCCGGAGAATCACCCTGACGTCGAGCGGATCTCCAGAATGTGCTCGTCGCAGCGCACGATCTCCAACTCGCGGTCCGGCTCTTCGCTTCCGGGGAAGGAAATCGTCAGACGACGGTTCTCCGCGAGGCGCCATCGACCGGGCGCCGACTCCGGAGCGTCTGCCGGGCCCATGGAGTAGTCGATGAAGGTGCCGTCTGCCTGGAATTCCAGCCCGGCACGACCGCGCGCAAGCGGGAAGTCGTAGTCGTCGGGTCGGTAGACGGTGACTCCTTCGACGTCTTCTTCGAAGGAGTGCCACCACCTCTGAAACAGAGTGCGGGGAAGTTCGTTCATCGCTTAACCACCTCGCTGCCAAATACGCCATTTGCGTCATTTGTCCGTCATGCCTACTCTCAAGTGTAGGGGTGGCGGCAGATGTGCCCGCGCAGCAGGGCGTCCGGCCCCGCGCGCTTTCCGTCCAAGGTGGACACACTTCGGCGCTCGAATCACGAGCGGCATCTCCAGACACTGGGCAGGTGACTTAACCATGTCTGACGAAACCGAACGCAGCACTTCGCCCGAGTACACCGACTGGTGCGGCACGATGAGGGGCCACAACGCACTCCTCGACACGACACCCGACTACGCCGAGAACCGCGCGCTGATCGAGGAGACCGCGTCCGCCTATGAACGCGCCCACGAAAGCGGAGAGCGAAGAACGGCGAGGGAGGGCGTGATCGACATCCCCGTCGTCGTGCACGTCGTGCACAGCACCGATGAGCAGAACATCAGCGATGCACAGATCCGCAGTCAGATCGACGTGCTCAACCGCGACTTCCGCAAACAGAACCTGGACGTCGGCAACGTTCCGCAGGCGTGGCGCAACATCGTTGCCGACGCCCGTATCGGCTTCCACCTCGCCGGCACCGATCCGCTCGGCCAGCCGACGAACGGCATCACGCGCACCAGGACCTCGGTCGCTTCCTTCGACGCCCCGGACCCCAATTCCCCCGATCCCGAAAAGCGAACCGACAACAAGGTCAAGTTCGCACAGAGCGGGGGTCAGAATGCCTGGCCGGCAGACGCCTACCTCAACATCTGGGTCTGTCAGCTGACAAGAGGGCTGCTCGGCTACGCGCAGTTCCCCGGTGGACCGGCAGCCACGGACGGTGTCGTCATCACCCATACCGGCTTCGGAACCAACGGGACCGCCACCGCACCGTTCAATGGCGGCCGCACCACGACGCACGAGATCGGGCACTGGCTCAATCTGCGACACATCTGGGGCGACAAGCGGGGCTGCGCCGGCGACGACTTCGTTGCGGACACCCCGAACCAGGAAGGGCCCAATTTCGGGACTCCCGCATTCCCGCATGTGACGTGCAACAACGCGCCGAACGGGGACATGTTCATGAACTTCATGGACTACACCGACGACGTGGCGATGTTCATGTTCTCGGCAGGCCAAGTGGCACGCATGGAATCCACTTTCGAAAACGCCCGTAGGACGTTCGCCACCCGTCAGCTCGTCATGGCGTGACCGGCGGCGGGCCCGACGACGGAACGGCGGATCTCCGGCGCGGCCCGGGCGAAACCGACGGCGCACGACAAGCCGGAGCGGCTCGGCCCGGCAAGGGTGACACGCCGGGCCGAGCCGGACACCTCCGGCGTTCCGACGCGGCCAGGGCCTTTCCGGCCCTGACCCGTCGGACAGGCCTTGGGGTGCACCGTCATGCACATCGTGCGATAACAGCACTATGACGGCGACTCCAACGGCCACGGCCGCGGAAATCAAGATCAGCTTTTCCGGAGACGAGGCCCGGAAGGCAGCCTGTGCGCTCGAACTCCAGGGGAGCGAGAGCCGCAGTCGCACCATCCACTTCTGGGACAGCCCGAGGAAGGGCGGCGACGGCGTTTCGCTGCCCTTCCTCGACCGCGGGGTCATCCTCCGCCTGCGTATGGACGACGAGGCCGATGGGTCCAAGCGCGAGACGGACATGACGGTCAAGCTGCGGCCGTGCCCGCCGCTGCCGGGCGACTGGCAGACCAACCTGAAGGATGAGGACGACGACTGGGAGTTCACGATCGAGGAGGACCGGACCGGTCCCGCCTTCACGCCTGTGTTGTCCGCCTCACTACAGGCCGAGCGGAAGGTCGAGGCGAAGCATGTCGAGGCAGCGCTCAGACCCGAGCGCGGGGCGCTGGATCACTTCCTTGCCAAGCCGCACCGCCACCTCCTTGAGGACGCCGTCGGGTTGAAGAAGGGCGACCTCATGGATCTGAGAGCGCTCGGCCCGGTGTACGCCGTCAAGTGGAAACAGGAATGGGACACTCTGCCCCGCCCCGTGGCCATCGAGGAGTGGACCATCAGGGGCTTGCGCTTCCTTGAAGTCTCGGTGCGCGCGAGTACGGCCGATGCGGCCGAGGTCGAAAAGCAGCTCCAACAGACCCTGCGGAGGCGCAAAGTCGAGCTGCCGCAATCCGGCGAGACCAAGACCCGGGCCGTGATGAGTGCCCTCGCTCATGACCTGCCACTCTGACGGGGCCCCGTCGTCTGTCCGACAACTGCCACTGTGCCGGGGTGGCGCAACGGGTTCATGACCTCCTGCGGGGCCGGACGCGCAGGGCGCTCTGGGGCTTCGTCTTGAATGATGTGTGCGGTGGTGTTGGGCGATAGGAGGGTCACGCGGTCACCTTCTTTGTGTCATCTGCCAGTACGGCGGCCGGACAGGTGCGGAGGAGACTCTCTGCCACGACGGCGGCCCGGCGAGCCTCTGAAATCCGGAGGGCCGGCGTGGCCACGTACAGGACGAAGCGCAGGAGGGGACGGCACGTGAGCGTGCAGCAGTACGACGAGATCGGTGAGGCATTCGAGGGGTTCAAGTCCCTGCCGCTGACGCGTTACGGGGAGGTGCCGAGCTTCCTGGGCATGGTCGGGGACGTGAGCGGCAGGTCGGTTCTCGACGTGGCGTGCGGCACCGGTTTCTACAGCAGGGAGTTCAAGCGGCGCGGCGCCACGGATGTCCTCGGTGTCGACATCTCCGTCGAGATGATCGCCGCCGCGCGGAAGATCGAGCAGCGTGACGCGCTGGGTGTGCACTACGAGGTCGGTGACGTGGCCGAACTGCGGCCTCTCGGCCGGCGCTTCGACATCGCGGTGAGCGTGCAGTGCCTCAACTACGCAGAGGACACCGCGGTGATGGAGCGGATGTGCCGCAACATCCACCGGAGCCTGGTGCCGGGTGGAGAGTTCTTCGTGTTCGCCCAGAAGCCCGACTACCGATTCGACTGTCCGTCCCTGGACAAGTACGGGTTCCGCTGCGAGCCGACCGGTGAGGAGAGCGAGACGGGTCCGCGGGTGCGGGTCACGGCTCTCCTCGACCCGCAGCCGATCAGCATCGTCACCACGGCCCCGCGCCGCGAGGTCTACGAGGAGTGTCTGCGGGCGACCGGGTTCAGTGAGGTGGAGTGGGTTCCGCTACGGGTGTCCGAAGCCGGCGTCCGTGAGTTCGGCGAGGACTTCTGGGCGGACCTCCTCGCCAAGCCGCCGTTGGAGATGCTGCGCTGTCGCGCCTGACTAATCGTCAGATGGCGGGCTCCCGTCGCGTTCCCGTCGTCCCCGGCCACTCGCGCCGGCCGGGGATGCCGGCACCCTGGGGGGCTGTCGTCGCTGCGTCCTCGGTGCCACCGGTCTCGGAGGTACGGACGTACCGTCAGATACGGACCAGCATCTTCCCCGTGTTGCGCCCGTACATCAGGCCGAGGAAGGCGTTCACCGCGTTGCCGATGCCGTCTTCGACGGTTTCCCGGAAGGTGATCCTGTTGTCGACCAGCCAGTTGCTCGTCTCGCGGACGAACTGGGGCTGGAGGGCGGCGTGGTCTCCTACTTCGAAGCCGCGCAGGGTGAGCCGCTTCTTCACCAGGTCGACCATGTTGCGCGGGCCGGGCGGTGGCTCGGTGGCGTTGTAGCCCGAGATGGCCCCGCACAGGGCAACCCGGCCGTGCGGTTTCAGCGCGTCGATGGCCGCTTCCAGATGGTCGCCTCCCACGTTGTCGAAGTACACGTCCACGCCGGTCGGGGCGGCCCGTCGGAGCTGCTCGTGCACGCTGCCGTCCTTGTAGTTGAAGGCGGCGGTGAAACCGAGCTCGCCGGTCAGGTACTTCACCTTCTCGTCGGAGCCGGCGCTGCCGATGACGGCCTTCGCCCCGCGAAGGCGGGCGATCTGGCCGGCCAGGCTGCCGACGGCTCCGGCTGCTCCGGAGACGAAGACGGTCTCGCCCTCGCGCAGTCCGGCGATCTCGATCAGCCCGACGTAGGCGCTGAGTCCGGGCATGCCGAGCACGCCGAGGAACGCGGAGTCCGGCACGCCCTCGACCCGCCGCAGCCTGATGAAGCGCCCGGCGTCGGCGACAGCTGCGGTGCGCCAGCCGAGGTCGCTGAGCACCAGGTCCCCCGGGGCCAGCCCAGCGGCCCGCGACTCGACCACCTCTCCGACGGCCCCACCCGTCATCGGCCGATCCAGCTGGTAGGACGGGATGTCGGCCTCCGCAGCGCCCATGAGCGCCCGCATATAGGGGTCCATCGAGAGGTATGTGTTGCGGACCAGCACTTCGTTGTCGCCGGGTAACGGCAATGCCCGTTCCACCAGGCGGAAGTCTCCTGCGGCGGGCCGTCCCACCGGGCGTTTCACCAGATGCCATTCCTGCGAGGCGCTCGGCATGACGTTTCTTCCTCCAGTACGTGCGGGGCATGGTCCTGTGCTGTTCTTGGAACAGCACACAGGCCCGGCGGATTCCGCCCGCTCAAGCCCGACGTGAGCGCGCCGTGTCGTGCCGGCCTTGGTCCGGGGTGTCGTCCTCCTGTCCGGCGGCTGGAGTCCGGGCCGAGGAGGTGTGCATGGCGGTGCGATATTCGGTGGGGGACATGCCCGTGGCCGTTCGGAAGGTGCGGGAGAAGCCGTCGGGCTGGGGGTAGCCCCAGCGTGCGGCGATGGTGTGGATCGTGAGGTGCCGAAGGGCGGGGTCGGCCAGGTCCTTGCGGCAGCGGTCCAGTCGTTGCTGACGGATGAATGCCCGGGGTGTGGTGCCGTTCTGCTGGAAGATGCGGTGCAGATAGCGCAGGGAGATGCGGTGGGCCGAGGCGATGGTCTCCGGTCCCAGGTGGGGGTCCCGCAGATGCTCGATGATGAAGGCGCTGATCCGTAGGAACAGCACGTGTTGGCCGGACTCTCCGGAGGCGGCCCCGCCGGACGGTGCGCTGCCGCGGTCGAGGTGGTGAGCCAGCACCGTGGACAGCAGGTCGAGGGCGGTGCCTCCCAGGCGGGTGACGTCCTGTGGTGTGCACTGGACGTACTCCTCGGCCAGCCCCACCAGGAACTGGCCGAACAGCCGGCCGACGCCCTCGGTCCACGGTAGGGAGAGTCCGCAGAGGCGGGTGAACTGTTCGTGCGGAAGCCGCAGGAGCTTCTTGGGGAACTGGAAGAGGAGGGTCCTTCCCGGGGTGTCCCCGGCGAAGGTGTCGAAGGGCTGGGAACTGTCGAAGAAGCCCATGTCCCCGCGTCTGAGCAGTGCCCTCTGCCGGTACTGGTCGATGCCTATCTCGCCGGCCGTGACGACGGCGACGTGGTACATCTCCGGATCGGACTGCCGGACGAGCCTGGGCGTCCGCTGCGCGATCACCGAGGCGTAGGAGAGGGCGGAGACCTGTCCCATGCCCAGCGGCATCAACTCGATCCGTGCTCCGAACGTCGCGGTGTCGAGAAATCTCACGCGTTGGGTCACCTGCGCCAGGGCCATGGTCTCGGCCCATGCCTCGGGCCGGTCGTTCACGGGGAACTCGACGGTGTCGATGACTGTTGGATGCATCCCTGCTCCCGGCTCCTCGTGATCCCGCTGATGCGGACTGCTCGACACAGTGCCAAGACGCCGAGAGACGTCAGTGCGTTCCAGGCCAACACATGTGCGCTGGAGGCCAACGACGACCGCCGGCTCCCTCGGACAGGATCTGTCGTGCACGACCACCGCTGCCCACGCCGATACCGCGGCGTCGGGCTCTGACGAGAACTGCCGGGCGCGTTCCCGTACGGGCGCGATTCCCGGCGAATGAACGGGAACTGTGATGACGGATCTGCTGCACAAGCTGGTTTCTGCGGTCCTCACCGGCGGGCTGATCGCCCTGGTGGGGGCGTTGAGCGTGGCCGTTCGCCGGCGCAGGGTCGCCAGGGAGGAGGCTTCCGCTCCGGCCCCGGCCCCGGCCGAGGATCGCTCACAGACCTTGCTGCGGCTGGCTCAGCAGTCCGATCGCAGCCGCGACGAGCTGGCCGCTCAGGGCCGGCAGGAGGAGGCACTGGCGCAGGCCAGGGCGGCTGCCGAGCACTGGCGTGAGCTCACCCGGATGCGGCCGGGCCGGTTTCAGACCCAACGGAGGGCGGCGCTCGGGCGCCTGGGCGAACTGCTGGCCGCTGCCGGACAGGAACAGCAGGCAGCGCAGGTCCGCCAGGAAGCCGCCAGGCTCGTCTGACGGCGGCCGACCCGTTCCGCCTCGCCTGCTCCCGCGGGCTTCCCGGCCGACGGCATGCGGTCCGGCCGCGCCCGGCGGCGGCGTCGCTCAGTCGCCGTGCGAGCCCTCCTCCCCGGTCACCGCGTCGTCTTCGTCTGCGTCGTCTTCGTCCTCGTCCTCGTCCTCGTCCTCGTACGGGTAGTCAGTGACGTAGTCGCACAGCTCGTCGGCCAGGGGTGAATCCTCGTCCTCGGCCCACCAGGGGGTGCGGCGCTCGCCGGAGCCGCCGGTGATCAGTGAAGGGTGGACGGCCTCCATCCAGGGGTGGCTTTTGCCCTCTTCGATCTCGTCGAGGTCCAGCTCGGCGAGCGAGCTGATCCTGGGGACGGGCACCCTGGACTGCTGGTGCTTCACCACCATGTGTTGCGAAAGAAGTCGAACTGTAGGTGGTAGCAGCCGTCCGTCTCGGTGAAGACGATCGGCGGGACGAGGAAGTGCGCGGTGCCGACGGTGGCCGCGACGTCGATGTAGCTGGCCGGGGTCCCACCGACGTTCCAACAGGCGGCGAAGTTCACCGGAGTGAGCGACGGGGCGCTCGACCGGGGCGCGCCGGACGGCACGGGCCTCGGCCGGGGGCGTTCACACCCGGGCGGCGGCCCTGAGGTCGTGGTCGAAGGCGCGGATGTCCTCTTCGGTGAGCGAGGCGCGGGTCGCGACGATGGCCTGGAGGTAGTCGCCGGTGAGCCCGGTCGGGTCGGGGGCCTGCTGCGGGTCCGCTGCCAGGTGTCGTTCGAAGGCGCTCTGTGCGGCGGTGCGTGCCGCGTACTCGATGTCGGCCGGGGTGAAGCGGTCGCTCGCCTCGACCAGCGCGTCCAGCTCGACGTCGACCACCCGGTCCGGTCCGATGTAGCGGGTCCAGATGGCGCGTCGCGCCTCGGCATCCGGCGGACCGACCGGGATGAGGTAGTCGAACCGCCCCGGGCGCAGGAACGCCGGGTCCAGCGAGCGCACCGCGTTGGTCGCACAGATCAGCAGCCTTTGCTCGCCGCGCCGGAACTCCGGGATGAGCTTGAGGAGTTCGTTGGTGACCCGATGGGCGAGCGTGGTCGGGTCCTGTCGCTCGGAGGCGATCTCCTCCGCCTCGTCGAAGAACAGCACGGCCTGCTCCAGGTGCTCGACGCGAGCGAACAGGCGCCGTAGACCGGCCGCCACACCGTGTGCGTCGTCGGCGAGCTGGTAGGGAAACACCTCGATGAACGGCCAGCGCAGCCGGGAGGCCACCGCCCGTGCGAACGTGGTCTTGCCGGTGCCGGGCGGCCCGAAGAGCACCACGGCACGCGGCGGCACCAATCGATAGCGCTCCGCGACGCCCGGGTTCTCCAGCGGCAGCACCAGTCGGCGCTCGATCAACGTCTTCTCCGCGCTCATCCCCGCGATGCGCTCCCACAGCCCGTCCTCGGGCACCACGCCGCCGAGTTGGTCGAGCACGGTGGCCTCGGCAGAATCCGAGGTCAGCAGCTTCTCGAAGTAGCTCAGGCCCGGCCGCCTGGTGTATCCGGAGTTCGTGAAGGCCTGCTCGCCCACCTCCCCCTCCGGCAGCAGTGCCCCGATACGGCGCACTCCCGCCCGTTCCAGGCGCTCCTCCAGGGCGGCGAGCAGTGCCGAGCCGATGCCGTGCCGCCGCCACTGGCGGGCGATGGCGAGCCGGAGCACCCATGCCCGCTCCTGCGCCACCGACGACACCACGGCGCCGACGACCTGATCGCCGACCACGGCCACCACCGCCGGCCCGTCGCTGTGCAGCGCACTGACCACTTCGGCGAGGCTCACCGCCGGATCCGCAGCGGTGTCCCGCGACTCCTCCCAGATGCGCACCACCTGGTCGAGGTCGCCTTCCTCCAGGTTGCGGAGCCGCCACGGAGACATCAGTACCACTTCCCCGCACCCCATTGTCCCCCGGCTCACGCCCACCGGCCTGCCGGAGCGGGGATCCGGCGCCGGCCGCCGTACGGGCGGCCGAGGCAGCGCCCCGTGCGGCGGCCGGGCGTCCGGGCGGCGGGCACGGCGGCGGCCTCACACCCGCTGCACGGCGATGCCTGGCGGGAGAGCGGCGACGAGGTCCGTGCGATCGCCCGTGCCGGCCTCGCCGTCGCCACCCTGGCCGGTGTGGTCGGAGCGGTCCTGATGCTCCTCGTCGGCCGTGCCCTCACCTGGCTCGGTCAGGAAGCCGATGTGGTCGACCGGGTCCGGACGATGCTGTCGGCGCTCGCTCCCGGCCTGCTGCCGTGCCTGTGGTTCCAGACGGTCCGTCAGTTCACCGTCGGCATGCGCCGCCCGCAGGCCCTGCTCCGGATCACCGTCGCCTCGGTCACCGTCAACGGCGGCCTCAACTGGGCCCTGATCAACAGGAGTTGGGGACTGCCACAGCTGGGCCTCTCCGGGGTCGGGGTGGCCACCTCCCTGGTGTACCTGCTGTCGTTCCTGGCCCTGTACGCCTCGGCCAGGCGGGACCCGGTCCTCGCCCCGCGGCTCGGCCTCAACATCGCCCGGGCCGACCGCCGCACGGTCCGCCGCCTGGTCGGACTCGGCGTCCCCATCGCCGCGACCTACGGTTCCGAGGCCGGTTTCTTCTCCGTCACCGCGCTGATGGCCGGCTCCTTCGGCAGCGCCGCACTGGCCGCGCACACCGCCGTCAACCAGCTCGTCCACATCGTCTTCCAGGTCGCCGTCGGGCTCTCCCACGCGGCGTCCATCAACGTCAGCCGGGAACTCGCCCTCGGCCGCACCGAGACCGCCCTGCGGCTCAAGAACACCGCGCCGGCCTGTGCCGCCGCGGTCATGGTGGTGGTCGGCCTGGTCTACGTCACACTGCCCGGCCTCGTCCTGAGCCCGTTCTTCGACACCGGCGGTGCGGCCGACATCGGCGTCGGGCTGCTGCGCGGCCTCCGCATCTGGCTCGGCCTGCTCACCGGCCTGGCCACCACCGCCGTCCTGCTGCTGCGCCGCTACACCGCGGTCCTGAGGGCGACGTTCGCCGGGCCGCGGACGGTGTCCGCGGCGTAGCGGGGCGGCTCGTCAGGCGTGCGACGGCGGCGGTGCCAGTACCGCCCGGACCAGCTGGTCCGCGTAGGACGGCGGCAGCTCGCCCGGGCGGAAGAGGATGCGGTACATCATCGGCGCCACCACGTGGTCCAGGACGGCTTCCACGGTCGGGACGTCGTCACCGCGCTCGGTCGCGCGGGCCAGTACGGCCTCGATCTGCTCGGCGGCGTACGCCGAGCACCGTCCGGCGTTGCTGCCGTCCGGGTCGCCGAGCAGTGCGTCGCGGATGTAGGCGCGACCCGGGCCGGAGGCCATCTCGTCGAGGAACTGGCGGGCCCAGGACGTCAGGTCCGCCCGCAGGCTGCCGTGGTCGGCCGGCGGTTCCTCGGGGCGCAGGCGCTCGACCGCGACGTCCGACAGCAGTTCGTGGATGTCGCCCCAGCGGCGGTAGATCGTCGAGGGGGTGACGCCCGCGCGGGCCGCGACGGCCGGCACGGTCAGCGCCGCACGGCCCTGCTCCGCCTCGATCTCCCGCACGGCGGCGTGCACCGACGCCTGGACCCGGGCGCTGCGCCCCCCGGGGCGGGCCATCGGCTTGGGACTCATGGGCTCACCTTAGAACAACACCCTGCCGCCTCCGTCGATTCGTAGGCGTGACCGGTGCGCAGCACCGTTACCTCGTCCAGGGGCCGCCCGATCACCTGCATTCCGATGGGCAGGCCTGAATCGTCCCGGCCGACCGGGAGGGTCAGGGACGGCAGACCGGTGAGGTTCGCGGGGGCGCAGAGGCGGACGTAGGCGTCGGAGACGGTCTCCGTGCTGCCGTCCGGCCATTGGACGGTCTCCTGGTCGGACGGGGCCGCCGTCATCGGGACCGTCGGCGCCGCCAGCACGTCGATCCGGTCGAACAGCCGCAGCCACTCCCGGCGCATCAGCGTGCGGGAGCGCTGGGCCCGTAGGTAGTCGCCCGCCGACACCAGCGCACCGGCCTCCAGCAGGACCCGGACGTCCGGCGCGTACAGCTGGGGGACCGTGCGCAGCGTCCGCTCGTGGTAGGCGGCGGCCTCGGGGACCATCAGGCCCCACTGGGTGGCCTGGACGTAGCGCGTCATGGGGATCTCGACGTCGACGAGGTCGGCGCCCAGGTCCGCCAGCCGGGCGAGGGCACCGCGCACGGCGGCCTCGACCTCGGGGGCGACCCGGTCGAAGTAGTAGTCGACCGGGACGCCGACGCGCAGGCCCGTCAGGTCTCCGCCGTCGCCGGGCAACGGGTACCCGGTCGGCGCGGTGCGCGGGCCGGCCGGGTCGTGCCCGTCGGGGCCCGCGAGTGCGGACAGGACCAGTGCCGCGTCCCGCACCGTACGGGTCAGCGGGCCGACGTGGTCCAGGGACCAGGACAGCGCGGTGACGCCGTCGCGGGAGACCAGGTCGTACGTCGGCTTGAGTCCGACCAGGCCGTTGAGCGCCCCGGGCACCCGGATCGAGCCGCCGGTGTCGGTCCCGAGGGCGAAGGTGGCCGCTCCGGCGGCGACCGCGACGGCCGAGCCACCGCTCGATCCGCCCGCGACCCGCCCGTGGTCCCAGGCGTTCCGGGTCTGAGGTGTCGTCAGCCCGTAGCCGAACTCATGGGTGTGCGTCTTGCCCAGCAGCACCGCGCCGGCGGTGGACAGTCGGCGGGCCACGGCGCTGTCCGCCCGCGCGCGGTGGTCCGCCCTGACGCGGGAGCTGGCGGTGGTCGGCATCCCGGCCACGTCGATCAGGTCCTTGAGCGCGAACGGGATGCCGTGCAGAGGGCCGCGGTACCGACCGGCCGCGATCTCGCGTTCCGCTCGGGCGGCCGCCGCGCGGGCCGCTTCACCGGTCACGGTGACATAGGCCCCGAGCCGTTCGTCGACGGCACCGATCCGTTGCAGAACGGACTCGGTCAGCTCCACCGGGGAGAGCCGCCGCGCCGCCACCGCGGCGGCCGCCTCGGCCAGGGTCAGTTCATACGGATGCATCGGGCACCTCCGCGGCGAAGGCGTAGCCGGCGGCGGGCGGGGTCTCCGCGAAGTCCACCTCGCGCAGGGTGCCGATGACGGTGTGGATGTGGTGTGCGACGGCGGCGACATCGGCGTGGCGCTCGACGGCCAACGGGAGACCCGCGTGGCGCGCCCATCGGGCGACGTCCTGGGCGGTGGGTTCGGTTGCGGACACGGCAACTCCTGGGCGCGGGGGGTGTGATGGTCGGCGGTGGGCCGAAGGCGACAGCACCCCGGGAGGGCAAAAGCGAAGTCTTTGCGTTAGCGGAGATTACGGGCTAGGGTCTCTTAACGCAAACAGATAGCCTTTACGAAGGAAGGGAGACGCCGATGGACAGCCCCTCGGCCACCTCGTCCGCCACGTCCGCCGCCCGGTGGACCGTGGGCGACCTCACCGTCCACCGCATCGACGAGGTGCCGCTGCCCCCGCCCACCGGCGCCTGGCTGCTGCCCGAGGCGAGCCCGGAGACGGTCTCCCAAGTGCCCTGGCTGCGGCCCGACTTCGCCGACGACGCCGGAGCCCTGCGGCTGGCCAGCCACAGTTTCGCGTTCTCGGTGGACGGCCTGCGGGTGCTCGTCGACACCGGGATAGGCAACGGCAAGAACCGCGCCAACCCGGCCTGGAACCAGCTGAACAGCGACTACCTCACCCGGCTGCGCGACGCGGGCTTCGCCCCGGAGAGCGTCGACCTGGTGATCCTCACCCACCTCCACACCGACCACGTCGGATGGAACACCCGGGCGGACGGCGGGACGTGGCAGCCCACCTTCCCCCGCGCCCGTTACGTGACGGCCCGCGCGGAGTGGGACCACTGGGCCGGGGCGGACATGGACGCCGCCCGGCGGGAGATGTTCCGCGACTCCGTCCACCCCGTCCGGGACGCCGGTCTGCTCCACCTCGTCGACGCCCCGGCCGAGGGCACCGACATCGCACCGGGCGTCCGGCTGCTCCCCACGCCGGGACACACGCCCGGCCACCTCTCCGTCCAGCTGCGCAGCCGTACGGCCGGCGCCCTGATCACCGGCGACGCGATCCACCACCCGGTCCAGCTGCCCCACCCGGGCCTCACCAGCTGCGTGGACATCGACCCCGGCCAGGCGGCCGCCACCCGGCGCCGCCTGCTCGCCTCGCTGGCCGACACCGACACCCTGGTCCTGGGCAGCCACTTCCCCGCGCCCACCGGCGGACGGGTGACCTCGCAGAGCGGCGCGTACCGGCTCGCACCCGTGCGGTAGCAGACCGTCGCCCGTCGGGTGCAACCACCGTGCAACGTAGCGAGGCGTTGACTGGGTCCCCACCTCCGTCGCGGGCCAGGAAGGGGACGACGACACGTGTACCGATGGGAGAGCACCAGGCCGCCACTGATCGGTCGTTGCCCGACGCGCGCGGGCCGGCGCTGATGGGCGGCGGCGACGGACGGGACGCGACCGCCGCGGACGCGGCAGAACCGGAGGGCGCCTCTCGTATCGCGCTCACCCCGGCGGCGACCGAACTGCTGCGCCTGCTGCACGGTCAGCACGGCGCGCTGATGTTCCACCAGTCCGGCGGCTGCTGCGACGGCAGCGCCCCGATGTGCTACCCGGCCGGTGAGTTCCGTACCGGGGCGGCGGACGTGCTGCTGGCGCGGCTGCGCGTGGCCGGCGTGCCGGAACCGGTGGACTTCTGGATGTCGGCGGACCAGTTCGCACGCTGGCGGCACACGCATCTGACCGTGGACGTGGTGCCGGGGCGGGGTAGTGGGTTCTCGCTGGAGGCGCCGGAGGGCGTCCGCTTCCTGATCCGCTCCCGGCTGCTCACCGACGGGGAACGGGCGCGGCTCGGGGAGCGATCGGGGCCGGGCGGAGGGAAGGGCCCGGGCGCGAGGTGAGGCCCCACGCACGGGGGAGAGCGCAGGGCCTCACTTATGTGAACGGGCGGGGCGGGGCATCGGTTCCCCGCACGTGAAGATTTCGCAAAAAATCTTGCGCGGTACGGTCCGGTCGCCCTCGCGGCACACCGTCGGTGACTCCACCGGCCCGTCGGGACCCCACCGGCCCGTCGGGGACCCCAGGGGCGCGTCGAGACCCCGCCGGCCGTGCGGCCCGTCAGTCCCCGCTCTGGACGAGCCGCTCCAGCAGCTCCTGGAACTCCTCGTCCACCACCACCCGCAGCCCGTCGCCGTCCGGCTCGCTCAGCGCCGTCATCACGCCCCGCCGCCACCAGAACACCCTGGGGCTGATGGCGCCCGCCGCGTCCTCGTGCCCGGCCGCCGCGAACTGCGCCATGGCCTGCAACGCCGGGATGACCCGGGCGTCGTGGATGCGGTGGAACGCCAGCTGGTGGCGGAAGGGCATGGCCACCAGCGCGCCGTCCGCGGTGAGCCCGGTGCCCATGAGCCGCTGTACCAACTCGTCCAGCACCAGCACCCGGCTGGCGGTGAAGAAGGAGTCGCCCAGCAGAACCTCGAACGCCGTCCCGTCGCCGCGCCGGACCGTCTCGTGCCCCTCGACGGGCAGCGCCCGCAGATTGTTCATCGCCCGGATCCGCAGCTCGGCCACGTCGCCGAGGTCCGCCAGCGAGTCCTCGCTCAGCATCTGCACCGCCTCGGGCAGATCGAGCGCCAGGACCTCCCGCAGCCCCGGCGCCGGCTCCCGGCCGTAGCGGAAGGAGTCCGAGGCCGGCAGCGTCTCCTGGGCGACGACCCGCGGGTAGAGGCAGGCCCGGATCTCGTCCTCGCTGAGGATCTCCAGGGGCTGCGGGCCGTCCATCGTGCGCAGTACCTTGCCGACGTGGTCCCGGATCAGCGCCGGCCAGCTGCGCTCGCCCCGCCGGTCGCGGTGGCACACCGCGGCGAGGTTGCCGAGGCCGAACTGACGCCCCGCGGAGTCGGTGACCACTCCGGCGTACGCGGTCACCTCCAGGCCCTGTTCCGCGAAGGCCTGCCGGACCTGGGATCTGAAGACTCCGCCTTCGCGCTCGGAGAAGAAGCTGAACTCCCCATCGCGTACCAGGTCGCGGGGATCCCGCTTCGGTCCTCGGCGGAACAGGCCCATCTCTTCCTCCCGGCAGCGGCCACGCACAACGGCCATGAATGGGCCGATCGTAACGGGTGCGCCCACCGCTCTCCTCGCCCTGCCGGCCGCCGTTCGCATGGCGGACGGTGCGGGGCGACGAGGCGGTGGGGGACGGGAGGGGTCGAGTGGCGTCAGCCGCCGATGTTGACGTCGATGCAGGCGTAGAAGGCGTTCGCGGTGTCGGCGATGTTCCAGACCGCGAGGATCTTCTGCTTGCCGGTGATGCCGCCGAAGTCGACGGTGTGGGTCACGGTCTCCGGCGGCTGGGCGCCGCCGTCGTCGAACTCCGCGACCTTCGTGCCGCCGACGAAGTACTGCCAGGTGCTGGTTGCGTGACGTGCCGTCAATCGCCAGGTGAAGGTCTGGGAGCTGCCGATCGGGGTGACCTGCCACCCTTTGGAGTCGTCGTCGAGCTCGGCGAACCGACCGTTGCCGCCGCTACAGCTGGTCAGCCCCTTGGGGCCCTCGACGCTCTGCGGCTCCCACTTGATCGGACCGCAGTCGATGGTGCCGGCCGCACACTGCGCCTGCCGGCTGGGCGGTGCGGACACATACCCGTGGGCACTGGCCGGAGTGACCGGCATGGTGACGACGAGCAGTGGGGCGACGCCCGCACCGATGGCGAGGGCCAGCCTTCTCTTCCTGTCCATGTCAACCCTTTCGCGAGGGGGGTGAATAGCGCGAGGGTGAGGTAATTGGTCTGGACTTTACTCGCCGGCCGAGTACGGTCAAGGGGTCGCGGAGGAGCTGGTCGACCACTCACCGCCTGCCGTGGAACGAACTCTTGACGTCGCGTCAGAGAGTGCTCTCGGCGCTTCTGGAGCGGCGATCCTGCCCGGGAACCGGTGCCACGCCGCCAGGTGTACTGGAGGCCCGGACGACGAGCTCGGGCGCGAGCCGGACCGTGCGGCGCGCCCCGACCACTCCCCCGGCCGGACGCCGGCCCAGCAACCGGGCGGCCTCGGCGGCCAGTTCACCGACCGGCTGACGGACGGTGGTCAGCGCGGGGTCGGCGAGGCCGGCGAGCGGGATGTCGTCGAAGCCGGTGACCGCGACCTCGCCCGGCACGTCCGCGCCCAACTGCCGCAGCCGCTGGAGCGCACCGGCCGCGATGAGGTCGTTGGCACAGACCACGGCGTCCGGCCGGGACGGCCAGAGGAGGTCGACGGCGGCCCGCCCCCACTCCACGGAGAAGTCGCCCAGCGCCGTGCGCCCGGGGGCCCGCGGGTCCAGGGCCGCCGCGCCCGACTCGTACGCGGCGCGCCGCTCGGCCGCCGCCGAGGCGGTGCCGGCCGCCCCGATGAAGCAGGGGCGGCGGCGCCCCGTGGCGGCCAGGTGCTCAAGGACCAGGGCCATCCCTGCCGCGTTGTCGACGGCGACCGAGTCCGCGACGCCGGGGCCGCAACCGCGGTCGAGCAGCACCAGCGGCACCTGTGCGGCCGCCGCGGCCACCGCCTCCCGGCTGCGCCGTTCGTCGACCGGTATCAGCAGCAGTGCATCCACCTGACGGGCCAGCAGCGCGCCGATCCGGTCCGCCTCGGTGACCGGGTCGTCGTCGCAGTCGGCGAGCAGCACCGCCCGTCCCTCGGCGTGCAGGGCGTGCTCCAGCTCCCGGACGAGGGTGGGGAAGAACGGGTTGGTGATCTGCGGCAGGACGAGGCCGACGGTGCCGGTGGAGCGGCTGCGCAGCGCACGGGCCACGTGGTTGGGCCGGTAGCCCAGGCGCTCGGCCGCCTCGCGTACGGTCCGGGCGGTCTCGGCGCCCACCGGGCGGGTGCCGGCCAGCACGCGGGAGACCGTGGCGATGGAGCAGCCGGACGCCAGCGCGACGTCCTTCAAGGTGACTTCGGCCACGGTGGTGCGCCCCTTTTGTCGAGCGGATCCCCGGATGACGGCGACGGATGGCGGCAAACGTTATCACCGGTCACCCGCCGTATCGGCGATCCGGATCAACCGGTCGTTTGGCTCACATTCCGTTGACATTCGGCGCGGTAATGAGCCAAATTCTCGGAGAACGTTTTCCCACGGCAGCAGCCCCCTGCGGCGCTCCCCCAGAGACTTCACCCCGCACCCCCCGCACCACCGTTCCGCAGAGCAAAGGGGCTCGTCCGTTGGCCAGAAAGATCATCCTCGACTGCGACCCGGGGCATGACGACGCGGTCGCCATGCTCCTGGCGCACGGCAACCCCGATGTCGAGCTGGTCGCGGTGACGACCGTGGTCGGGAACGCGACGGTCGAGAAGGTGACCCGCAACGCCCTGTCCGTCGCGCGCATCGCCGGGATCACCGGCGTCCCGTTCGCGGCCGGCTGCCCGCGTCCGCTGGTACGGGACATCGAGACGGCACCGGAGGTCCACGGCGACTCCGGTCTGGACGGCCCCGAGCTGCCCGAACCCACCATCGAGCTGGACCGCCGGCACGCCGTCGACCTGATCATCGACACGGTGATGTCCCACGAGCCCGGCGAGATCACCATCGTGCCGACGGCCGGACTGACCAACATCGCGCTCGCGGCGCGCAAGGAGCCGCGCATCGTCGAGCGGGTCCGTGAGGTCGTGCTGATGGGCGGCGGCTACCACCAGGGCAACTGGAGCGCGGTCGCCGAGTTCAACATCAAGATCGACCCCGAGGCCGCGCACATCGTCTTCAACGAGAAGTGGCCGCTCACGATGGTCGGCCTGGACCTCACCCACCAGGCGCTGGCCACCCCCGCGGTCGAGGAGAAGATCGCCGCGGTCGGTACCCGCCCCGCGCGGTTCGTGCTGGAGCTGCTGGACTTCTTCCGCGAGGCCTACCGGGAGAACCAGGGCTTCGAGCACCCGCCGGTGCACGACCCGTGCGCGGTCGCCTACGTCATCGACCCGGACGTGATGACCGTGCGCAAGGCCCCGGTGGACATCGAGCTGCGGGGCGCACTGACGGTCGGCATGACCGTCACGGACTTCCGCGCCCCCGCGCCGGACGACTGCACCACCCAGGTCGCCGTCGAGCTCGACCACGAGCGGTTCTGGAACCTGGTCGTGGACGCACTCCAGCGGATCGGTGACGTCGAGGCATGAGCACGTCCACCACTTCGCGCCCCGTCGAGGCGGCGGGCGGCACCGGTTCCGGCGTACGCATAGGCGTCCTGCTCACCGCGCTGCTCGCGGCCTGCTTCGCCTTCCAGCTCAACGCCAGCATGCTCAGCCCCGCGCTGAAGAACATCGAGGACACCCTCGGCGCCAGCTCCGCCGAGATCGGCCTCACCCAGACCGCGTTCTTCACCTCGGCGGCGCTGTTCTCGCTCTTCCTCCCCCGGCTCGGCGATGTCATCGGACGCCGCCGGGTGCTGGCCGGCATGCTCGGCCTGATGGTCGTCGGCTGCGTCGTCGCCGCCCTGGCGACCAGCGTGCCGATGCTGTTCGCCGGCCGGATCATCCAGGGCGTCTGCGGTCCGGTCGTCCCGCTGTGCCTGATCATGCTGCGGGTCGAGGTCCAGGAACCCAAGCGGTACGGCACCCTGCTCGGTGTGATCACCGCGGTCAACGGCGGTATCGCCGGCGTCGACTCGCTCGCGGGCGGCTACCTCGCCGACAACCACGGCTTCGGCTCGGTCTTCTGGGCGATGGCGGTGGTCGCGGCCGTCGCGGCCGTACTGGTCGCCACGCTGACCCCGGAGTCGCGGGCACCGGTTCTGGACGCGCCCGGGCACCCCGGATCCCGGATGCCGGGCGCCGCCAGGATGGACTGGCCCGGTGTCGCCCTGCTCGTGGTCTCGGTCGGCTCGCTGCTGACCGCACTCAACGAGGCGGGCAAACTCGCCGCCGCCGACTGGCCGCTGATCGCCGTCCTGGTCGTCGTGGCCGCGGCCGCCTTCGCCCTGTTCTGGCGCACCGAGGACCGCAGCGGACACCCGCTGGTCGCCACCCGGCACCTCAAGCAGCGCGCCACCTGGGCGACCCTGTTGACCACCGTGCTCACCATGACCGGTGTCTTCGCGGTGATGAACGGGCTGATCCCGGCCTTCGCCCAGGACGCCCAAGCCGGTCTCGGCATGAGCGCCGAGCAGTCCGCCTGGTGGACGCTGTCCCCGTACGCGCTGGCCGGACTGGCGATGGGCCCGCTGGCCGGCCGACTCGCGGCCACCTTCGGGTACGGGCGGGTGCTGCGCCTGGGCCTGGTCGGCTCGGTGGCGACCGTCGTGCTGATGCTGCTGACGATGCACAGCCACTCGCAGGTCCTGCTGCTGGTGACCTCCATCCTCGTGGGCGTTACCTATGCGGGCGTGGCGAACATCGTCCTCAACGGTCTCGGCATCGTCCTCTCCCCCGGCGACAACCCCGGCTTCCTGCCCGGCCTGAACGCGGGCGCGTTCAACCTCGGCGCGGGCCTGAGCTTCGCGGTGCTGTACGCGGTCAAGACCGCTGCCGCACCGACGGACCCGGCGTCGGCCGGCGGCTACACCGCCGGCATGATCGCGGGCGTGGTCATCCTGGCCGCGGCCATCGCCACGTCCTTCCTGATCCCGAAGCCGGTGGCGGCCGAGGCGCAGGACTGAGGCGTGCGCCGCCGGGGTTCGGCGCCGCGCGCTCACCCCGGCGGCGCCTCCTCCGTCCGGCGGAGGATCGCGCCGAGCCCGCCTTCCGGGGCCCGTTCGGGATCGCGGATCACCACGATCTCGGCGCCGCTCGCGGCCGCCGACCGCACCAGGGCGTCATCGGCCCGTGCGCAGGCCGGATGGTCCTCGCCGAGACCGACCAACTCCGTTCCGCGTACCGCGAGTTGATCGACACCGGGGCCCACCCAGACCTGCCGCGCGACATCCGCGCCGTGCGTGCCGACCAGCAGGGTGTCGATCCGGTGCTCCCGGGCCGCCTCGACGAGTTCGGGGATGCCGCTCGCGGCGCGCCGGGCGCGCTGCCCGCCGGGCCGGTCGCCGGTTCGGAAGCGGTCCGTCACCGCCACCTCGTGTTCGCGTTCCTGGATCGCCCGGACCTGGGCGATGTCCCGCTCCACCAGGTCGTGCTCGGCGCCGGGCGCACGGGCGCCGTGTTCGCTCTCGTAGGTCACGGCGCGCAGCGGCTCGGGCAGCCGCTCGTGCACCAGATGCCGCTCGCGGGCCTCGCCGATCAGCACGATCGCCTCGGCACCGCTGCTCTCGAAGGCCTCGCGGGTGGCGTCCGCGATCTCCCCGGCGGTCTGCTCCCGGGTGCTCTCGGCCGGGGTCCGGACGTGCCGTTCGGATCGGTCGGCCGCGGTGGTGCGGTGGGCGGGCCGTTCGGCGCCGGTGGCCCGTCCGGCGTCCTCCTCGGTCGCCGGCGCCCCCAGGACGGAGAGGTCCGCCCCGGTCCGGTCCAGACGGACCACGAGGCACACCGGATCGTCGCCGACCGCCGCCAGCAGCGGGGTGACCCGGGGCACCGGCCCCCAGGCCGCGAAGGGGGTGGCGGGCGGCCCGGGCAGTGGTGTGTCCAGCACGACCACGCCGTCGGCGGCGAAGAGCACCCGCCCGGTGTGCACACCCGGTTCGACGCGCCGCGGCGCGATCAGGGCCTCGTGCACGGCACCACAGGTGGCCTCGTCCGCGCCCAGTGCGAAGAGTTGCGCCGTGGTGGCGCTGGCCAGCAACTCTTGTTCTTTTTCGACGTCCTCGGTGCCGTGCTGGATATCGGCGTAGACCGTTGCCCAAGGGCCCGGCCGGTCGATGACCGGCCGAAGGAGCGAGAGTCGCATGGCGCTGCCTCCTCGGATTCCTCGGATTCCCCGGATCCTGCGCTTCCACCAGTATGCGGTGGGGTTTCGTGAGTGGGCGTGGTGACCACCACCGGGTGCGGTGGGCTGTCATACGAATTCCCGTTCCCCCAGGGCGTATGCATTCCGGGCATATGCCCATACGCTCCCACGGCACCGGCGCCGCCCTCGCTCACCTTCCGTGCCCGTCCGCACGAATTCCGTGCGCGGCCCGGGAAAGGCGCCGTCGGGTTGTTAGGGCGGAGGGACCGGGGAAACTGGGAGAGACGCGTCGGGTCTGTACGACACGTAGAGCCGGAGGCAGCCATGGTCATGGAACACGGAACGGACAAGACCGGCCCCGCCCGGGACGACGTGATGAAGCGGCTACTGCGCGGGGAGCTGACCGCGGAGCGCTCGCTGCGGGCGAACGAGGAGCACGAACTCCAGCCGGCCGGCGAGGACCAGCCGGTGGCGGCCTGGTCACCCGAGAGCCGCTTCCGCGGCGGCACGCCGAGTGGCATGACCGAGCAGGACGTCGGGTTGCGCTCCGAGCTCGCCCAGCACCTCGGCCGGAGCCTGTACCCGGCCGACAAGAACACGATCATCGAGACGCTGCGCCGCAACAACGCACCGGACCAGTTGGTCAGGATGGCCGAGCGGCTGCCCGCCCACGAGCGGTTCGGCAATGTGCAGAGCATCGCCGAGGCCGTCGGGATCCACACCGAACAGCGCCGCGCCTGAGGTCAGGCCCCTTCCGGCCGCCGTGGCGGTGCCGGGCGGCGGTCGGAGGCGGACAATTGGTTGTACCTGCACCTGCCGGACCGCGGCGGGGCGAGCGGATGGGGAGAAGGAGGGCGGTCATGTCCGACGACGCGATGGGCGACGAGGTCTACCAGCCGTCCAGAACCGATCCCCAGGACAACCCCAACGACCTCGACATGGAGGACGCCCTCGGCGAGCCCGGCCTCGACGAGATGCTGGACACCGGCTATTCGCCCCCCGAGCGGCCCTTCGTGGTGAACCACGAGGGCACCACCGCACGGGAGCTGCACGAGCGCGAGTCGCTCGACCACCGGCTGTCCGTGGAGCTGCCGGACGTCTGCACACCCGACGGCGACGACATCGGCGACCTGCCGGACGGCGTGGGCGAACCGGTGGACATCGAGTGCGGCCACGAGCGGGCGGGGCGGCTGGTCGGCTCCGACGAGGGCTTCTGGCGCGGCGGCAGCAGTGACGTCTCGGCGCGTGACGTGGGAATCGACGGCGGCGCCGCGTCCGCGGAGGAAGCGGCGATGCACATCGCGCACGACGAGGACCTTCCGGAGTGACGGCCCTCCGGAGTGAGTGACGCCCCACCGGGCCGATCCGCGGTCAGGAATCGGCCTTGATCTCCTTCATGGTCGCCTACGCCCTGACCACGGGCGAACGGGCCCGCTCCTGGTCCGGCGGCCGGATCCGCCGGCTCCAGGTGTTCCTGCACCTGTACTGGGTCGGCGGTGCCACCGTGGGCGCCCTGCTGGGCTCGCGGGTACCCGACAGCGTCACCGGCCTGGACTTCGCGATGACCGCCCTGTTCGCCGTGCTGCCCCTGGACGCCGTCCGGGACCGCCGCGGCGACCTGCCCACGCCGGCCCTCGCGCTGCTCAGCGCGCTGGCCGCCCGCCTCCTCTTCCCCAGCCAGCTGCTGCCGGCCGCCTTCGCGCTGTTCACCGCCGGGCTCCTGGCCCGCACCGTTGCGCGGGGGAGGATCCCGCGAAGCGGCGGCGGGGCCGACCGGGAGCGGTGACGATGGGAGGTGCCGAAGGGACAGCACGGTGGGATGGAGGAGCCACGTCATGGAACGGGAACTGCACCACAGCGGGGTGCCGCTCGCGACGGGTCCGGCGCGGCAGGGCAGGTCACGGTGAGCCGGGTCCGCGCGGGCGGGGCCCGCGGCCGTGAGTCCCGGCCGCTGTCGGCGCTCCGGGTCGTCACTCCGCACATCGAGGGCCCCGAGGACGTGATCGCCGACGCCGACGGCAGTGTGCTCGCCGGCGCCGCGGACGGCACGATCTGGCGGCTGCACCTCCCGGAGCCGGCTGCGGACGGCACCGCGCGCCCGGCCGGAGCGACGGTGCCCGACGCACGGGCCGAGGCCGTGGCGCACACCGGGGGCAGACCACTCGGTCTGGAGCCGCTGGCCGGCGGCGATCTGCTCGTGTGCGACGCCTCCCGCGGTCTGCTGCGCGTCACCCCCGGGGACGGCACCGTCCGCGTGCTGGCCGACGAGGTGGCCGGGGCGCCCCTGCGGTTCTGTAGCAACGCCGTCATGGCGGCGGACGGCACGGTGTACTTCACCGTCTCCAGCGTCCGCCACGCCCTCGCCGAGTGGCCGGCCGACATCCTGGAGCACATCGGCAGCGGGCAGCTGGTGCGGCTGCGCCCCGGCGGAGTGCCCGAAGTCCTGCTGGCGGGGCTCCAGTTCGCCAACGGTGTGGCGCTGGCCCCGGACGACGCGTTCCTCGTCGTGGCCGAGACCGGTGCCCGCCGGCTGGCCCGCTACTGGCTCACCGGCCCCCGGGCCGGCCGTGCGGACACCTTCGCCGCGGATCTGCCGGGCTACCCCGACAACATCTCCCGCGACGCCGCGGGAACCTTCTGGATCGCCCTGGTGGGGCCGCGCAAGGCGGGCGTGGAGCTGTTGTACAAGGCGCCGCTCGCCGTCCGCCGGGCGGCCTGGAAGGCCCTGCTCCGCCTCCGTCGCCTCCCGCCGCCGCACCCCACGGTGCGCGTCCTGGCGATCCGGCCGGACGGCGGCCCGTCCCACGACCTGTGCGCCGCGAACTCGCCGTACCGCGGGGTCACCAGCGTCTGCCGGACGAAGGGGCTACTGGTCATGGGCAGTGTCACCGAACGTGGTGTCGCCGTCTGCCCGCTCCCCGGCGACCAGGGCGCGGCGGAACGCTGAACCCCGTACCGCGGGCGCGGCACCCCGGTCAACGCACCCGTTCCTCGGCTTCCTCCTCCTCGGGGAGCTTCACGTCGCTCACCGCGATGTTGACCTCGACGACCTCCAGACCGGTCATCCGCTCGACCGCGGAGATCACGTTCTCGCGCACCGCCCGGGCCACCTGGGGGATGATCTCGCCGTACTCGGCGACGATGTCGAGGTCAACTGCGGCCTGCTTCTCACCGACTTCGACCTTGACCCCGTGCGTGGTGCTCGTACCCCCACCGGGCACCCGCTTGCGCAGCTCCCCCACGGAGCGTGCAAATCCGCTGCCCAGGGCGTGCACCCCCGGTACGTCCCCGGCCGCCAGGAAGGCGATCTTCGCCACCACCCCGTCGGCGATGGTCGTCCGCCCGAGGTCCCCGGTATTCCGCGACCGCTGCTCAGCGAACTCGGTCATCGCGCATCACCCTCTGCTCCATCGCGGGGAATTCTTCGGCCCGTCTCTTCACGCTAGGGCGCACCGGGTGAATACGCCTGTCTTCCTTTGCCGACCCGGCAAGTGGCGTTGTCGGCGCCGCCGCGCCCCACCGGGGTGGCGGTGGGGCGGGTGGACGCGCGCCGTCTCAGGCCACCGGGTCCGACGTCCCGCGCTGGTGCGGGATGGTGACGCCGTCGGACGGCTGCAACGCCACGGTCCGGGTCGGGGCGGGGATCCTGATGCCCTCGGCCCGGTAGCGCTGGTGCAGGCGCTTGATGAACTCGTGCTTGATCCGGTACTGGTCGCTGAACTCGCCGACCCCGAGGATCACCGTGAATCCGATCCGGGAGTCCCCGAAGGTGTGGAAGCGGACGGCCGGTTCGTGGTCGGGCAGCGCACCGCTGACGCCGGTCATCACGCTCTTGACGACCTCGATGGTGACCCGCTCGACGTGGTCGAGGTCGCTGTCGTAGCCGACCCCCACCTGGACCAGGATCGACAGCTGCTGTTCCGGCCGGGTGAAGTTGGTCATGTTGGTGCCGGCCAGCTGGGCGTTGGGGATGATCACCAGGTTGTTGGAGAGCTGGCGCACCACCGTGTTGCGCCAGTTGATGTCGACGACGTAGCCCTCCTCGCCGCTGCTGAGCCGGATGTAGTCACCGGGCTGCACGGTCTTCGAGGCGAGGACGTGCACGCCCGCGAAGAGGTTGGCGAGGGTGTCCTGCAACGCCAGGGCGACCGCGAGCCCTCCCACGCCCAGTGCGGTGAGCAGCGGGGCGACGGAGATGCCCAGGGTCTGTAGGACGACGAGCATGCCCATCGCCAGGACCACGATGCGGGTGATGTTGGCGAATATGGTGGCCGATCCGGCCACGCCCGATCTCGACTGGGCCACCGACTTCACCAGACCGGTGATCACCCGGGCCGCGGTGAGCGTGACGACCAGGATGAGCAGCACCGTCAGCGTCCGGTTGACGTTGCGTCCGATGGTCGCGGTCAGCGGGAGCGACGCGGTCGCCGCCGCCAGGCCCGCACAGATCGCCGCCCAGGGCACCACGGACCGCAGGGCGTCGACGATGACGTCGTCCCCGCTCCACCGCGTCCGGAGCGCATGCCTCCCCAACCAGCGCAGGGCCGCGCGCAACAGCAGGCCGGCCAGCAGACCGGCGGCCAGCGCGGCCCCGGCGACAATCAGGTCATGCAGGGTCACCGCGCGGTTCACCGGTCGCCCCCCACGGGCCGGAGGAGCGCTACCGCACACCGGATGTGATGCTTCGTCACCATTTCACCTTGCTCGTCTCCAGGAACGCGAAGGCGTCGGGACGTCCACAGACGACCCGACGCGATCTGTCATCCTGCCGCACGCGGCCCGGTGCCCCATGGGCACCCCCGGGAGGGACTGGCGACGGCGGGGCGTGACCCCGGTCCGATCCCCGCGCTCGCGGAGAGGCAGCGAACCGCACGCGAGGGGCAGCTGGGGGCATTTGAGGGGAAGTTCACGCATACCGCGACCAACGCCCCGAAGACTCGGCCGTTGGGCGTTGACGGGTTCGCGAATGACAACGGCGTCAGGCGCATTGCGATATCGGACCGTTGGATTTCACCTCGCTCACCCGTTCAGATGCGCTCGGCGGGAAATCGACCCCACGGGCGCGCATGGTGGTTCCATGAACACTTCACAGATGGCTCGTCCGAAGAAGTCCATATCGCGCATTTTCGCGGCCGGCGCCGCGCTCGGCCTCGCGCTTGCGGCGGGGACGGCGACCGCCGCGTCCGCCGCGGCCGCGACGCCCGCCTCGCACTCCGCCACAAAGACCACGAAGGCCACGACGTCCCAGATGAGCCCGATCGGCGGCCACCGCCACGGCCACGGTGGCGACGGCGGCGACGACTGCGGCGGCCTTCTCGTCATCATCTGCATCTAGCGGATCCCCCGAGCGAACGCGCCACGCGGCAATCAGAGCCCGTACACCCGCTCCGCGGTGCCCGTCCACACGGCGGCCCTCTCGTCAGGGCTCAGACCCGCGAGGAGCACAGCGGTGGCGTCCACCACCTCGGCGTAGCGTGCCGCGAGCGTGCACACCGGCCAGTCGGATCCGAACAGCAACCGCTGCGGGCCGAAGGCGTCGAGCACGGTGTCCGCATAGGGGCGCAGGGCGTCGACCGTCCACTCGTGCCAGTCGGCCTCGGTGACCATGCCGGACAGCTTGCAGACGGTGTTCGGCTGCGCCGCCAGCTCTCGGACGGCCTCCGACCACGGCTCCAACCGACCCGCAATGATGGGCGGTTTGCCCAAGTGGTCCAGCACGAAGGTGAGTTCGGGCAGGTGCCGAGCAGCGGAGACCACCGCGGGCAACTGGTGCGGCAGGACGACCACGTCGTACACAAGCCCCGCGTCCGCCACCGTCCGCAGTCCGCGCAGCACTTCGCGGCGGGTGAGCCACCAGGGGTCCGGCTCACCCTGCACCTGGTGGCGGATGCCCCGCAGCCGCTCGCCGCCGGGCAGGGCACGCAACCGGGCCAGCTCCTCGGCCACGTCGGACGCGGTGAGGTCGGTCCAGCCGACCACTCCCGCCACCACGTCGCTCTCGGCCGCCAGCGCCAGGAGCTCCGGGGTTTCCTCCGGCACCGTGATCGTCTGGACGAGGACGGTGCGGTCGACGCCCTCGGCGCGGGCCTGCGGTTCCAGTTCGGAGAGGAGGAAGTCGCGGCGCAGCGGGGCGAGTTCGGGTCCCGTGATCCAGTCCTGGTCGCGCACGGAGAGGTCCCATACGTGGTGGTGCGCGTCGATGATGCCCATGAGCCTCACAGCTCCCATACGACGGGCAGGCCGGCGGTGGCTCCGTCCGCCGAGTAGTCGTGGATGACGTCGAGGAGTTCGGCCATACGGGCCTGCCAGGCGATGTTCACCGGCAGCTTCTCCAGTTCGACGAGGAGGGCGGCGTAGTCCTCGCATTCCAGGACGTGGAAGAGGTCCGTGCCGCTGCGCCAGATGGTCCACGACGTGGTTCCGGCGGCGCGGATGGCGGCCGTCAGCTCCTGCGGCACTTCGCGATGAGCCGCCTCGTACTCCGCGATTCGGTCCGCACGGACCTTGGTGTGCAGGGCGATGCGCATGGGGGGACTCCTCAGCTGTCGACGATGACGATGTCCAGGGTGCGCGGTCCGTGCACGCCCTCGACTCGCTCCAACTCGATGTCACTGGTGGCGGAAGGGCCGGAGATGAAGGTGAGGGGGCGACGGGGGTCGAGGCGGCGCAGCGCTTCGGGCACGTCTGCGGCGATCTGGTCGGCGCGTACGACGCACAGGTGGTAGTCGGGCAGCAGGGTGAGTGCCCGACGGCCTTGGCCGGGGCCGGCGTCGAGGACGATCGTGCCGGTGACGGCGACGGCCAGGGCACAGGTGGTGAGCACACCGCCCACTGCGTCAAGTGCGCGCACGTCGAGCGGTGGGGTGTCGGTGCACCGGGTCCAGTCGCCGTCCGGCAGCCATCCGGCCGGGAACCCCGCGGGAACGACGAGGGTGCCGGACACCTGCCGGTGGGCCAGCGCGGCGGCGAGGGCCTTGCGCGGGTCGGCGGTGCGGGTGACGGTGGCCCGGTAGTCGGCGGCGCGTTCGGCGAACAGGCCGATGACGTCGTGTCCGGCGTGGCTGTCGCGGTAGTCGCGGGGGATGCTCGCGGCGTCGTGCGACTCGGTGGCGGGGACGTCCGCCAGTGCCGAACGGATACGGCCGAGTACGGTCGCGCGGCTGCTCATCTCGGGCTCCTCTCACGGCGCCACCAGGCGCGGAACGTCTCCTGCGGTGGTGCCGGCGTGTCCCGCGTGTCGGACCAGCGCGCGAGTGGCCCTGGAAGGCGGCGCAGGATGCCGTGCCGGGCCAGGAGCCGGCCGCCGAGCGCGGCCGCCCGCTGGGCCATGCCGAGTCGGCGCGGGGAGGACAGGGTCGCGGCCGCGGCCTTCATCAACAGTGCTTCCGGCGTGCGGACCGGCCCCCTGCGCTTGGCGTCCACAGCGTGGGCGCGCAGATGCACCAGCACCTCAGGGATGTCGATCTTCACCGGGCAGGCGTCGTAGCAGGCGCCGCAGAGGGTGGACGCGTAGGGCAGCGTGGCGACCTGTTCGACCCCGACCAACTGGGGGGTGAGCACGGCGCCGATCGGGCCGGGGTAGACCGAGCCGTAGGCGTGGCCGCCGGTGCGCTCGTAGACCGGGCAGACGTTGAGGCAAGCCGAGCAGCGGATGCAGCCGAGGGTCTGGCGCCCGACGGTGTCCTTGAGCGTGGCGGTGCGGCCGTTGTCGAGAAGGACCAGGTGGAAGGCGCGAGGGCCATCGCCCTCGGTCGGGCCGGTCCACATGCTGGTGTATGGGTTCATCCGCTCACCGGTGGAGGACCGGGGCAGCAGTTGGAGGAAGACTTCGAGATCGGCGAAGGAGGGCAGGACCTTCTCGATGCCCATCACGGTGATCAGCGTCTCGGGGAGGGTGAGGCACATCCGGCCGTTCCCCTCGGACTCCACGACGACGACCGTGCCGGTGTCGGCGGCGGCGAAGTTCGCGCCGGAGACGGCCACTTTGGCCCGCAGGAACCTCTCGCGCAGGTGTAGGCGTGCGGCCTCGGCGAGGTCGCCGGGTTCGTCGGTCAGGTCATCGGGCGCGGGCCTCCCCCACTGCCCCATCGCGTCCCGGAAGATCTCCCGGATCTCGGCGCGGCCCTTGTGGATGGCCGGGACCAGGATGTGCGAGGGGCGGTCGTCGCCGAGCTGGACGATGAGTTCGGCGAGATCGGTCTCGTACGCCCTGATGCCCGCCTCGGCGAGAGCGTCGTTGAGGCCGATCTCCTGGGTGGCCATGGACTTGACCTTGACGACCTCGCGCTCGCCGGTGGCCCGGACGAGCTCGGTGACGATGCGGTTCGCCTCGTCGGCGTCGGCCGCCCAGTGCACGGTGCCTCCCGCGGCGGTGACCGATGCCTCCAGGCGCAGGAGGTGTGCGTCGAGGTGACGAAGGGTGGCCCGCTTGATGGCGGCGGCTGCGGTGCGCAGCTCCTCCCAGTCGTCGAGTTCGGCGGAGACGGCGAGCCGTTTGTCGCGGATGGTGCCGGTGGCCTTGCGCAGATTGGCACGGAGCCGGCTGTCCGCGACGGCTGCCTTCGCCGCAGCGGGGAAGGAGGGGCTGCCCAGCCAGACCACGTTGTCGGGGTTGTCCGTCCCGCTCACGCCGCATCTCCTTCCGTCGCGGCGAGGATCTCCGCCAGGTGCCTGGTGCCCACGCCGGTGCGGAGTCGGCCGAGGCCGCCGCCGATGTGCATCAGGCAGGAGTTGTCGCCGGCGCACAGCACTTCGGCGCGGGTGACCTGCACGGCACGGACCTTGTCGGCGAGCATGGCGTTGGACACGTCGGGGTTCTTCAGGGCGAAGGTGCCGCCGAAGCCGCAGCAGCTGTCGGCCTCGGGCAGTTCGACCAGATCGATGCCCTTGACGGCGCGCAGGAGTCGAAGGGGTCGGTCGCCGACGCGGAGCATCCGCAGGGAGTGGCAGGTGGGGTGGTAGGTGACGCGGTGCGGGAAGTACGCCCCGACGTCGGTTACGCCGAGGATGTCCACCAGGAACTCCGACAGTTCGCGCACGGTGGGGGCGACACCCCTGACAGCGGCCCGGAGGTCCGAGTCCCCGTACTGGGCGGCCAGCGTCGCGTGGTGTGCGCGGATCATTCCGGCGCACGAGCCGGAGGGTGTGACGATGGCGTCGTAACCCGAGAAGACCTCCGCGAAACGGCGGACCATGGGCAGCGCCTCGGGCCGGTATCCGGTGTTGAAGTGCATCTGGCCGCAGCAGGTTTGGGCTTGCGGGAACTCGACGGTGTGGCCCAGCCGCTCCAGGAGCTTCACCACGGCCTTGCCGGTCTGCGGGAACATCGTGTCGTTGAAGCACGTGAGGAACAGTGCGACGCGCATCGCTATCGGGCCTCCGGGACGGGCACGTGGCACGGTAGCAGGGCCTCTTCGCGCAACCGTTCCCAGACGTCGGCCGGGACGGGTGCGTTCAGGAGTGTTGCCGCGTCCCGAACCTCCGCCGCCGACCGTGCACCGGTCAGCACACTCGCCACCGCCGGGTGGCCGAAGGGGAAGTGGAGGGCGGCGGCGCGCAGCGGTACGCCGTACGCCTCGGTGATCTCCCGCATCCGCAGCGCCCCCTCCAGCAACTCGCCGGGGGCCGCACTGTAGTTGTACGTGGCGCCTGGACCGGGGTTTGCGAGGAGCCCGGAGTTGAAGACACCGCCGATGATGACGCTCTTGCCGCGCTGCGCGGCGGCGGGCAGCAGTTCGGCGAGAGCGGGCTGTTCGAGAAGGGTGTAGCGGCCCGCGCACAGTACCGCGTCGACGTCCGACTCGATGAGGAACCGGGTGAGCATCGCGGTCTGGTTCATGCCCGCGCCGATGGCTCCCACCATGCCTTCGGAGCGGAGCCTTTCCAGCTCCGGGTAGGCCTCTCGGAACGCCTGCTCGCCGTGGTCGTCGGGGTCGTGGATCAGGGCCAGGTCGACGCGGTCGAGGCCGAGGCGGGTCAGGCTCTCCTCCAGGGAGCGTCGCACCCCGTCGGCGCTGAAGTCCCACGCACGGCGGTGGGTGGCGGGGACGGCGAAGCCGTTCGCCATGTCGGAGCCGCCCCCCTCGTACGGCTCAAGGAGGCGGCCCACCTTGGTGGAGATGACGTACTCCGTAGGGGGCTTGGTGCGCAGCACCGCGCCCAGGCGTCGCTCGGAGACACCCAGGCCGTAGTGCGGCGCGGTGTCGAAGTAGCGGATGCCCGCGTCCCAGGCCGCCTCGATGGTGGCGGCGGCGCCTTCCTCGTCGACCGGGCTGTAGAGCCCGGCTATCGCCGCGCCGCCGAGGCCGAGCGCGGTGACCTCGACGCCGCTGCGGCCGAGGGCGCGTCGCGGCATGGCGTCGGCGGGCGGGTGGGCCGTGCGTCCGGGGGTGTCACTCGCCTCGGCTGCCATCACTGCCCCACCGGGCGCAGTCGCAGGCCCTGCATGCCGCCGTCCACGGCGAGGGCGGTGCCGGTCACCGAGGCCGCGCCGGGGCCGGCCAGATAGGCGATGGCCGCGGCCACCTCGTCGGCGGTGACCAGACGGCCCATCGGCTGGCGTGCGGCGAGCGCGGCGCGCTCGGCGGCGGGGTCGTCGGCCTGCTCCAGCAGCCGCCCCACCCAAGGGGTGTCCACCGTGCCGGGGTTGACGCAGTTGACGCGGATTCCTTCGCGGACATGATCGGCTGCCATCGCCAGCGTCAGCGACAGGACCGCGCCCTTGCTCGCGCTGTAGAGCGCCCGCTGCGGCAGCCCGGCCGTGGCGGCGATGGAACAGGTGTTGATGATCGAGGCGTGCGCCGATTCCCGAAGGTGGGGCAGAGCGGCGCGGGTGGTGCGCACCATGCCCAGGACGTTGATGCCCAGCACCCGCTCCCACTCCGCGTCGTCGTTGTCCTCGACCGTGCCGATGGCGCCGATCCCGGCGTTGTTCACCAGGATGTCGATGCCACCCAGGTCGGCGGCCGCTTCCGCCACCGCCGCGATGACGGAGGTGTCGTCCGCCACATCCGCGGTGTGGCCGCGCAGTGGCGCCGTGGCGGCGGCGGGATCGAGGTCGAGGACCGCCACGGCGGCGCCGCGTGCGGCGAGGAGCCGGGCCGTGGTCAGACCGATGCCGGAGCCGCCGCCGGTGACGATGGCCTTCAGGCCGTGCAGTTCGCCGTCGCGGCCGGTCACGGTACGCGCACTCATGCCTTCGCCTCCTTGTCGGCGGCGCCGTCGGCCGCCCAGAACGTGCCGTCGGGGTAGCAGTAGGCGTCGATGGACTCCTGCCTCATCTGTGCCGAGAATCCGGGCGCGGTCGGGGTGGCGTAGCGCCCGTGCTCGATTCGGACCGGGTCGATGAAGTGCTGGTGCAGATGGTCGACGTACTCGATGACGCGGTCCTCGGTCGTCCCCGACAGCGCGACATAGTCGAACATCGAGAGATGCTGGACGAGTTCGCACAGTCCGACTCCGCCGGCGTGCGGGCAGACCGGCACCCCGTACTTGGCGGCGAGCAGCAGGATGGCGAGGTTCTCGTTCACTCCGCCGACGCGGGCGGCGTCGAGCTGGAGCACATCGATCGCGCCGGCCTGTAGCAGCTGCTTGAAGACGATGCGGTTCTGCACATGCTCGCCGGTGGCGACCTTCACCGGAGTCACGGCCTTCCGTATCGCCGCGTGGCCGAGGACGTCGTCCGGGCTGGTGGGCTCCTCGATCCAGTACGGGTCGAACTCGGCCAGGGCGCGGGTCCATTCGACGGCCTCGTCGACGTTCCAGCGTTGATTGGCGTCGATCGCGATGCGGATGTCGGGGCCGACAGCTGCGCGGGCGGCACGGCAGCGGCGGACGTCATCGTGCAGGTCGGCGCCGACCTTCAGCTTGATCTGCCGAAAGCCGTCCGCGACCGCCTGGCGGGCGAGGCGGGTGAGCTTCTCGTCCGAGTAGCCGAGCCAGCCGGGGGACGTGGTGTAGCCGGGGTAGCCGGTCGCGCGCAGGCGCTCCACGCGCTGCGGGGCACCCTCGCGGCCGCGTTCGAGGAGTACGAGCGCTTCGGCGGGGGTCAGCGCGTCGGCGATGTAGCGGTAGTCGACCTGGCCGGCCAGCCACTCGGGCTCGGCGTCGGCGAGCAGTTGCCACAGGGGCTTGCGGGCCCGCTTGGCGGCGAGGTCCCATACGGCGTTGACCACGGCACCGATCGCCATGTGGATGACGCCCTTTTCCGGTCCCAGCCAGCGCAGTTGGCTGTCACCGGTGAGGTCGCGGCTCACCGAGCCGGGGTCCGCGCACAGCGCGTCGACCGGCCGGCCGACCACGTACGGTCTCAGCGCCTCGATGGCGGCGACCTGGATGTCGTTGCCGCGTCCGATGGTGAAGGTGAAGCCGTGCCCTTCGGCGCCGTCTTCGGCGTCGGTGCGCAGCACCACATAGGCGGCGGAGTAGTCGGGGTCGGGGTTCATCGCGTCGGAGCCGTCGAGCTCGCGCGAGGTGGGAAAGCGGATGTCGTAGGTGTCGACGGCGGTGATCCGCGGAGCGCCGGCGGGCACCGCTGTGGGAGAGCCGGCAGCCATGGATACGGGGGCCTTGTTCACTGGTAGGGCCGCTTTCTTGGGTTTCACGGGCGTCACGCCGCTGCGAAGGTCTGGCGCTGGCTGCCGAGGCCGTCGATGGACAGGTCCACGGTGTCGCCGGGACGCAGATAGGGCTGTCCGGGCAGGCCGAGGGCGACGCCCGCCGGGGTGCCGGTGTTGATCACGTCGCCGGGTTCGAGGACCATGTACTGGCTCAGGTAGTGGAGGAGATACCCGACCGGGAAGACCATGTCCTTGGTGTGGCCGTCCTGCCGGACCTCGCCGTTCACCGCGAGCCTCAGACCGAGCGACTGCGGCCGGCCCACCTCGTCGGGGGTGACGAGCCAGGGCCCGAGCGGGTTGAAGGTCTCGCACGACTTGCCCAGATCCCACTGCGGGGAGAAGTCGAGCTGGAACTCCCGCTCGGATACGTCGTGGCTGACTGCGTACCCTGCCACGCAGTCCAGTGCCTGCTCCGCACTGTCCAGGTAGCGGGCGCGGGTGCCGACGACGACGGCCAGCTCGACCTCCCAGTCGGTCCGGGTGGAGCCGCGCGGGATGAGCACCTCGTCGTACGGGCCGACGACCGTGCCCGGGTCCTTCATGAAGACCACGGGCCGCTCGGGGATGGCGGCCCCGGTCTCCGTCGCGTGGTCGCGGTAGTTGAGGCCGACGCAGACGACCTTGCCGGGACGGGCGACGGGGGCGCCGGTGCGCAGTCCGGTCGCATCCAGCTCCGGCAGTTCGCCGGCTTCGGCAGCGGCCCGGACCCGTTCCGGGCCGCCGGCGGCGAAGAAGGCACCGTCGATGTCGGCGGTGAGGCCGGACAGATCCAGGAACCGGCCGTCATCGGCGAGGAGGGCGGGGCGCTCCCGCCCGGGGTCGCCGAGGCGCAGCAGTTTCACGAGGGTTCTCCTTGCTGGGTGCGCGGGTGATGCGCGGACATGGGGGCTTCGGCCGACGCGGACCCTTCGGGCCCGTGAGTGCGGTCGGATTCAGTCCTGTGCGCGGCCGGTGGTGACACGGGCGATCATGAGGGCGACGAGGATGATGCCGCCGTAGATCGCCTGGATCCAGAAGGACGGCACCTGCGCGAGGGTCAGCAGGTTCTGTACGACACCGAGCAGCAGGACGCCGGTGAGGGCACCGAACATGGTGCCTTTGCCGCCGTCGAGGCTGATGCCGCCGATGACCGCGGCCGCGAACACCGTGAAGATCATGTTCTGGCCCTGGTTGGCGTTGATGGCGCCGACGTAGCCGGTCTGCATCAGACCGCCGACCGCCGCGAGAACCCCGGCGACGACGAAGACTCCCAGCATCACGCGCTCGACCCGGATGCCGGCGGCGCGGGCCGCGTCCGGGTTGCCGCCGATCGCGTACAACGCCCGTCCCCAGCGGTGGTACCTGAGCACAAGACCGGCGATCCCGAAGGCGGCCACCGCCACCCATACCGACATCGGAACGGAGAGGAAGGTGGTGGTCGCGAGGGTGAAGAAGGCGTCCGGCATACCGAAGAGGGTCTTGCCCTCGGTGGCGCCGACCAGCAGGCCGCGCAGGATGATCAGCATGGCGAGCGTGACGATGAACGCGTTGAGCTTGAACTTCACCACCAGGACGCCGTTGAAGGCGCCGACCAGCGCACCGGCCACCACGATCGCCAACAGCCCCGTGACGACCGGCCATTCGGTGCCGAAACCGGCGCTGGCCGCGGGCAGTACGAGCAGCGCGCCGAGCGCGGGTGCGATGCCGACGACCGATTCGAGGGACAGGTCGAACTTCCCGGTGATCAGCACGAGGGATTCGGCGAGCACGACCATGGCGAGCGCGGCCGAGGCGCCGAGAACGGAGATGAGATTGCGTTCGGTGAGGAAGGAGTCGTTGACCACCGCGCCGAGGACCAGCAGGGCAAGGAGTGCGGGTACGAGGGCCAACTCGCGCGCTCGGCGCAACAGTACGTTCTTGGGCGTACCCGGCGGGGTGGCCGTGGGCGAGGCGGCCTTGACAGCCCCAAGGTTCGGGGCCTCGGTGTCAGCCACGGTCAACTCCTTCGATCGAGGCGATCAGCTCGTGGTCGTTCCAGCCGGCTGGGTGCTCGGCGACGACGCGGCCGTGGAACAGCACCAGGACGCGGTCGCAGCGCCGCAGGTCGTCGAGCTCGTCCGAGACGACGAGCACCGCGGTGCCGTCGTCGCGGGCGCTGTCCACCCGGGCGAGCAGTGACTCCTTGGACTTCACGTCCACGCCGGCGGTCGGATTGATGAGGACGAGGAGGCGGGGGTCACTGGCCAGGGCGCGGGCCATGACGACCTTCTGGGCGTTGCCGCCGGACAGGTCGGACACCGGCTGCTCGGGACCCTCGGCGTGGATGTCGAGACGCTGGATGAGGTCCCTGGCGAAGGAGTGCTTGGCAGTGGTGCCCACCAGGCCGTAGCGGCCGAGCCGGTCGAGGACGCTCATGGTGGCGTTGTCGCCGATGGTCATCCCGGACACCAGGCCTTGTTCGTGCCGGTCCCGGGGTACGCAGCCCACACCGGCCCGCAAGGCGGCGGAGACGTCGCCCAACGGCAGCCTCGCGCCGTCCAGTTCCGCCTGCCCCGCGGTCGGGGTGTGCAGCCCGGCGAGGCTCTCGGCCAACTCGATCTTGCCACTGCCGCTGGATCCGGCAAGGCCGACCACCTCACCGCGGCGGATGGTCAGGTCCACGTCCTCGAACACCTCGCCGGCGCCGGTGAGTCCGCGTACATCGAGACGTATGGGCGCGTCGGCGGGCGGGGTCGGGCGGGCGACGGCACCCCTTTCCGCCGCCGTCTCACCTGCCACCGCCTCGCCCGCCATGGCCTCGACGAGGGCGCCGCGCGGCAGGTCCGCCACCGGCGCGGTGGTGATCCAACGGGCGTCGCGCAGCACGGTCACCGTCTGGCAGACCTCGTACACCTCTTGTAGATGGTGCGAGATGAACAGGAAGGTCACCCCGGACTCCTGCAAGCTGCGCATCCGGTCGAAGAGCCGCTCGATCTCCCTGTTGTCGAGCTGCGCGGTGGGTTCGTCGAGGACGATGAAGCGGGCGCCGAAGCTCAAGGCCCGTGCGATCTCCACGAGTTGGCGGTCCTCGACCTTCAGCTCCGCGGTGATGGCTCCGGGTGCGACGCGTACGTCCCAGGTGTCGAGCAGTTCGGCGGCCTGTACCTGCATGCGGCGCCAGCTGATGAAGCCTCCCCTGCCGGTGGGCTGCCGGTTGATGAAGAGGTTCTCGGCGACCGTGAGGCCGGGGACGACCGTGGGCTTCTGGTAGACACAGGCGACCTTGCGGCGCCAGGCATCGCGGTCGGAGAGCGGCGGCGCCGCTTCCCCGTCGAAGTTCACCGTTCCCGCGTCCGGGGCTTGCAACCCGGTGAGGATCGAGACCAGAGTGGATTTGCCCGCGCCGTTGCGGCCGACCAAGGCGTGGGACTCACCGGGCACGACGGTCAGCCGGCCGTCGCGCAGCGCCACGGTGGGCCCGTAGCGCTTGACGATGCCCTCGGCGGCGACCAGCGGGCGGGTCATGGTGTCGACGGCACTCACTTGACCGTGTTTCCCCACAGCTTGGGGTCGTCGACGTTCGCCTTGGTGACCAGGGGCGCCGGCAGTTGGTCTTCGAGCAGGCCGTTGGGCAGTTTGACGATGGTCGAGTCGTGGTCCGTCGGGCCGGGCTTGAACGTCTTGCCGTTCATGGCGGCCTTGATGTAGTGCATGGCGTACTTGGCGTACGAGTCCGCCGGCTGGGAGACGGTGGCGTCGATCTGGCCCTTGCGGATCGCGTCGAACTCCTGCGGGATGCCGTCGTTCGAGACGATCGCGATGTGCCCCTTCTCGCCCGTCTTCTTCAGCATCTCCTTGGACTTGAGGGTTTGCAGGGTGGGTGCCAGGTAGACGCCGCCGGCCTGAAGGTAGATGCCCTTGATGTCGGGGTTGGCGTTCAACAGCGTGTCGAGCTTGGCGGCGGCCGTGTCGGACTCCCACTTCGCGGGAATCTCCAGGACCTTCAGGTCCGGGTAGTTCTTCTGGACACAGGTCCGGAACGCCTCGGAGCGCTCACGCCCGTTGACCGAGGCGAGGTCACCCATGACCTGCACCACCTTGCCCGATTTGACCGTCTTCCCCAGGTACTCGCAGGCCTTCTGACCGTACGCCTTGTTGTTCGCCCGTACGACCATGGCGACCTTGCCCTTTTCCGGGGCGACGTCCACGGCGACCACCGGGACACCCTTGCGCTCGGCCTGGTCCAGGCCCGCGGCAATCGCGGCACTGTCCAGCGGGGCCACCACGAGACCCTTGACGCCCTGGTTGAGCTGGTTGTTGATGTCGGTGATCTGCTGGGACGGGTCGCTGTTGGAGTTCACCGTCTTCAGGGCGTCCACACCCTCCGACGTCGCCATCTTCGGCACATAGTCGTTGTACGACTGCCAGAACGGCGACGTGAGCAGGGGCAGCACGACGCCGACCTTGCCCTCGCCGCCTCCTTCGCCGGCAGAGGCGTCTTTCGTGCTTCCGCACGCTGCGAGAGCGAGAGCGGCACAAGCGGCCGCAGCCGCCGCGCGGGCTGCCCGCGAGGGGATTCTCAGAGTCTTGCCGGCCATAGCTGCGGCTCCTCACCGATGGCACTGCGCTGAGTCAGGGGGGTTGCGGGGTGCAAAGGAGATGAACGGCCGGGTCGCTTCACCGGCCGGGCACGACTATTCATCGGACCATTCAGCCCTGTCAATGGGGAGCTCGCCGAATTTTCCGCCAGATAGAGCCATAGTGGTCCGACCACTTGTGGACTAGGCTCCGCGCAGCAAACCAGGGAGGCGGAAGTGGAGACACGTGCGGAGCGGGCAGAGGCGCCGAAGGGAACGGTGACGCAGCGCGCCATCGACCAGATCAAGTCAATGATCGGAGAGGGGCTTCTGGAGCCGGGGCAGCGTCTGCCCACGGAACGCGAGTTCGCGGCCCGACTCGGGATCTCCCGCAACTCGATGCGTGAGGCGGTCCGCGCCCTGACCGCCATGGGCGTACTGGAGGCCCGACACGGCTCGGGGATCTACGTGACCCAGCTTGAGGCCGGCGACCTCCTGGAGACCTTCGGTGCCGTCGCGGACCTCTCGCCGGGCCCACGACTGCTTGAACTCCTTGAAGTTCGCCGGGTGTTGGAGTCCACCGCGACGGCCCTCGCCGCTGCGCGCATCGACGCGGAGCACCTTGCCGAGGTGGAGCAGCACCTTGAGGCGATGCGGGCGAGCGCCGATCCGGAGGAGATCCTCGCGCACGACGTCGCCTTCCACCGGGCGATCGCGAGGGCCTCGGGCAACGAGTCCATGGCGGCGATCCTCGAAGCACTCTCGTCACAGACGCTCCGCACACGGGTGTGGCGCGGCTACGAGGAGGAGGGCGCCTTCGAACGGACCCACATCGAGCACACACGGATCTACGAAGCCCTGGTCGACCGCGATCCCGACTCGGCAGGCGCCGCGGCGTCCGTGCACGTGGCGGGCGTCGAACGGTGGCTGAGAAGGCAACTGGACGGCGAGTGACCGCGCACACCGACACGGTCGCCGACAACCTCCTGTACCGGGCCGGTGAAGCCGGGGGGAGACGGCTCTTGCCTCTCCCCCGGCCGCGGTCCTAGCCGACGTTGTTGCCCCACAGCGCCTTGTCGTCCACATTCGCCTTGGTCACCAGCGGGGCGGGCAGTTGGTCCTCCAGCCCGTTGGGGAGCTTGATGATGGTGGAGTGGTGGTCGGTCGCTCCCGGCTTGAACGTCTTGCCCGCAGCCGCTGCCTCGGCGTAAAAGAGCGCGTACTTGGCATAGAGGTCGGCGGGCTGGGAGACGGTCGCGTCGATGTCCCCCTTGCGGATCGCAGCCAGCTCCTGCGGGATGCCGTCGTTGGAGACGATGGTGATATGCCCGTCCTTGCCGACCGGCTTGAGCAGCCCCTTCTCCCGGAGTAGCGTCAGCGTCGGTTGCAGGAAGACGCCGCCGGCCTGCATATAGATGCCGTCCAGGTCGGGGTTCTCGGCGAGCACCTTCTTCAGCTTGGTCGAGGCGACGTCGCCCTTCCACTCGGTGGCGAGCTCGAAGATCCGGACCTTCGGGAACTTCGTCTTCATGCACTCCGCGAACGCCTCGGAGCGATCACGGCCGTTGATCGAGTCCAACGCGCCCTGGAACTCGGCGACCTTCCCCGTACCTCCCAGCTGCTTGCCCAAGTACTCACAGGCCTTGATGCCGTAGGCCCGGTTGTCGGCGCGGACCACCATGTAGACGTCGCCCTTGTCCGGCCGGGTGTCGACGCTGACCACCGGGATCTTCTTCGCCGCCAGCCTGTTGAGGGTCGGGGCGATGGCGGTGTCCTGCGGGGCCATGACGATGGCCTTCGCCCCGAGGTTCTCGAACGCCTGGACGTCGGCCTCCAGGTTGGCCGCGTCGTACTGCGAGTTGTTCAGCGACAGGGCGTTGACATCGTTGGAGCCGATGTCGTTCCTGAGGTACTGCGCGTAGGAATCCCAGAATTCGGTGTCGGAACGCGGCAGGTCGATGCCGATGGCCGGCTTCTTGTCGTCGCCGGAGCCAGTTGCGGTGTCGCTGCCGTTGCCGCAGCCGGTGGCGAACGCGGCCAGAGCCAGCACGGCGGCGGCAGCGTGAGGGGTGCGGCGAGGGGTGATCTGCATTGCGTGTTTCTCTCCTGGTCCGGAGGCAACTGCGGCGGAGGCTTGACTCGGGCCCAGCGTGACGACCGCGTCGGATTCCGCGGCCGGGCCACCCTGAACGTCTCTGTTGTGGGTTGCAGGTCTCACGTCGCATGTGCCGGGAGGAGACAAACAGCGAGGCCACTCAGAGTGCATTGGTGATTCAACCGAGGTCTCTCGGCGTCGAGGACGGTACGGCCCGATTACCTCGGGTGACAAGACCCCATCGCAGCTGTGCACGTTTGGACCATCAGAGGTAGCCGATCGGGCACTTCCGCTCACCCGGAAGCTATGGCATAGGGCCTGCGTTGCCCTGCGTGCCATCGCGCCCTACGGGGGGGCTCCCGGCAGTGACCTCCGATGTATCGCCTGCTGCCGACGGCTCCTCGCCTACGACGACCAGCCCGACCTCACGCGCAGCCCTCTGCGCCGTCAGCCAGGGGTGTCCTCCTCGACAGGAGGCATGAAGGCACGCAGCCACCGCTCCGTCTGGGCGACGTGAGCTTGTGCGGCGCCGGCGGCGGCGACGGGGTCGTGGGCGGCGATGGCGGTGGCCAGAATGTGGTGGTCCTCGTCGCTCTTGCGGCGCAGCTCGGGGCCCTCGGGAAGGGTGAAGACCTGGTACTTGCGGGAGCGGGCGCGGAAGACCGACAGCAGGGAGGCCAGAGCGGGGTTGCCGCCGGCCAGGGCGATCTCCGCGTGGAAGCGGTGGTCGAGCTCGGAGGCCTCGGCGGGATCGTCGGTGGCCTCCATCGCCTCGATGAGCGAAAACAGCGTCCGCACCGTCTCCGGCGTACAGCGCGCCGCGGCCTGCGCCGCGACATGGGCTTCGAGGACCCGCCGGATCTCGTAGACCTCCAACAGGCCCGTCAGCGGGAGGAGTTCGAGGGTCAGCGACAGGCTGCCGATGATGTCTGCGGGCCTGAGCTGGGAGACGTAGGTGCCGGAGCCGTGCCTCGGCTCCACGACGCCCAGGGCGGCCAGCATCCGCACGGCCTCGCGCAGTGACCCCCGCGAGACGCCCAGTTCCTCGCAGAGATCGCCCTCCGGGGGGATGCGCTCGCCCGCACCGAGGCGACCCGTCGCGATCATGTGCCGTAGGCCCTGGAACGCCTTGTCGACTGCGGACATCCGACTCCTCCCGTGACGGTCCGGCGACGTCGCCGGACCGTCGATCACTGTAGCAAGTCATCAGATGTTCTATCGATCAATGGCGAGATTCATCTGATGAATCTCTCCGACTACCCCTTGTTCGCCGCATAGACCCGTGCCAGGATGCCAAGTCATCATACGTCTCGTGGTGTCTGTCTGATGTCCCTCAGGCACTCGGGGACGGCAGATTCCGGCAGACAGGGAGTCATGTGAGCGAGACCGAGATCGCCACCGCGCCGCACCCCCTGCTACTGGCCGACGGCCGGCCCGCGGCCGCGGCGTGGTCGCTGGACCCAGCCCTGAGGCACCTGAACCATGGCTCGTTCGGGGCGGTCCCCCTGGTGGCGCAGGCGCTGCAACACCAGCTGCGCACGGAGATGGAACGCGCCCCGGTCGTATGGTTCCCGGCGCTGCCGCAGCGGGTCGCCGCCGCCCGGGCCGAGCTCGCGGACTTCCTCGTGGTCGCCCCCGACGACCTCGCCCTGGTGCCGAATGCGAGCGCCGGCATCAGTGCCGTGTACGCCTGCCTCACCCCTCGCCGCGGCGGGGAGATCGTCGTCACGGACCACGGCTACGGGGCCGTGACCATGGGCGCCGAGCGGCTGGCGGGCCGCTGGGGCGGCCGGGTCCGCACCGCCCGGGTGCCGCTGGAGGCGGACGAGGAGGAGGCGTACGAGGCCGTTGCCGCGGAGGTCGGCGAGGCCACCGACCTCATCGTGCTCGACCAGATCACCTCGGCGACCGCGCGCCGGATGCCGGTGGAGCGGATCGGTGTGGAGGCGCAGCGGCGCGGCATCCCGCTGCTCGTGGACGGCGCGCACGCCCCCGGCCTGATCGCCGCCCCGCTCGCCGGTGTGACGTGCGACTTCTGGGTCGGCAACCTGCACAAGTGGGGCTGTACGCCGCGCGGCAGCGCGGCGCTGGTCGCCCGCGGCCCACTGCGGGAGCAGCTCTATCCCTTGATCGACTCGTGGGGCGCCGCAGATCCGTACCCCGACCGCTTCGACCAGCAGGGCACGGTGGACGTCACCAGCTATTTGGCGGCGCGGGAGGCGCTCGACTTCGTCGAGCGCACCTGGGGCTGGCAGACCGCCCGCCGCTACATGGGCGATCTCGCCGATTATGCCGAGCAGGTCGTCGGCGGGGCCTTCGCCGAGCTGACCGGCGTCAGCAGCCGGGTGGACGTCGGCATGCCGATCCCCGGCATGCGACTGGTGCGCCTGCCGACGGGCCTGGGCACCAGCCGCGTCGAGGCCGATGCGCTGCGCGACCGGGCTGCCCAGGAGCTGGGCGTGGAGACGGCCTTCACCAGCTTCGGCGGCACCGGCTACCTACGGCTTTCCGCACACGTCTACAACACCGCCGCCGACTACGAGTACTTCGCCGAGGTCTGCGTCCCGGTCCTCGGCAAGTGGGCCCGCGCAGCCCGCGAGCAGCGCGCGCCGTAGCAGCACAGCACGCCGTAGCGGCGCACCACCGCACGCCGGAAACCGAAGGACACCCAAGGTCACCCAAGGACGCCCAAGGAAGAGGTCGGCACCATGAGAAGACGGACAGCAGCTCTCGCCCTCGGCACAGCCGCCACACTGGTCCTGACCGGCTGTTCCACCATGAACCCCGGTGACAGCGGAACAGTCACCCTCAACATGGTCGAGAGCCTGACGAACCCGGCCCGCACCGATCTGCTCAAGGGCCTCATAGCCGACTTCGAGCGGCAGAACCCCAAGATCAAGGTCAATCTTGTCTCGCCGCCCACCGAGCAGGCCGACCAGAAGATCCAGCAGATGCTCCAGGCCGGCAGCGGCGTGGACACCCTGGAGGTGCGGGACATCACCGTGGGCCCATGGTCGAACAACGGCTGGCTCTACGACATGAGGAAGGACCTCAAGGGCTGGAAGGGCTGGCAGGCCATGACGGAGAACGCCGTCAAGGCCTCCGAGGACGCCAAGGGCAGGACCTACTTCATCCCGTACGGCTTCTACGGGCTGAGCCTCTTCTACCGCACCGACTTGATCAAGAAGGCCGGCTTCAGCAAGCCGCCGGCCAGCTGGGACGAGCTGCTGGAGCAGGCCTCCGCCATCCACGACCCGGAAAAGCGCCGGTACGGCTATGCCTTCCGCGGCGGGGCCAGCGCCTACGGCAACGCCACGGCCGTCATCGAGGCGTACGTCGCCGACGAGGTCGACCCCGCCAACGGCTACAAGCTCAGGAGCGGTCGCACCATCTTCTCCGCACCCCAGGCCCTCGACGCCCTCACGACGTATCTCAAGCTCTTCCAGCGGGCCGCTCCCAAGTCGTCGGTCTCCTGGGGCTATCCGGAGATGGTCGAGGGCTTCTCCAACGGCTCCACGGCCTTCCTGCTACAGGACCCCGAAGTGATCGCCACGGTCGCGGAGTCCAAGGCGATCTCGAAGGACCAGTGGGACACCGCCCCGCTGCTGGCCGGGCCCGGCGGCAAGACCGTCCAGCCACTGGGCACCGCCGGGTGGGGCGTCGCTGCCGGCAGCAAGCACAGGGCCGAGGCGGTCAAGCTGGTCGAGTTCCTCTCCCAGGGCAGGGCGTCGACGACCTTCACCAAGAAGAACAGCCTGGTGCCGATCCTCAAGTCGGCTACCGACGACCCGTTCTACAAGAGCGGCCCCTGGACCAGCTACGTCACCATGACGGAGCACCCCGAGAAGTACCTCAGCGTCAGCCAGCCGCGCGGCGTCGCCTGGTGGACCGAGTGGGAGCAGAAGGCCGACGCCGACGTGCAGAAGATGGTGCTCGGAAAGATGGCGCCCAAGGAACTGCTGGCCGGCTGGGATGCGTACTGGACCGAGAAGTGGAAGCAGGAGAAGTAGGCATGCCCGCCGCATCTGCGTCCGCAACGACCGAACCGAGGACGGGGCGCCCCGCCCTCAACGGCGGCGCCCCACCCGGCCGCAGTACGGCGCCAGGCCGCCGCAGGCCGGAGTTCACCGCCCGCCGCGGCCTGCTCATCGCCGCCTTCATGGCGCCGGCCGCGCTCTTCGTGGCGGTCTTCACGTACTACCCGGTGATCGCCGGCAGCCAGATGGCCTTCCGCAACTGGAAGTTGACGGATCTCACCGACACCTCCTGGGTGGGCCTGAAGAACTTCCGCGAGGTCTTCGCCGACCCCGCCTGGGGCACCGTGCTGGGCAACACCGCCCTATGGGTGGCCGGGTCGATCCTGCCCCAGCTGGTGATCGGCTTCATGCTGGCCCTGTGGCTGCGCCGCCGGTTCCGCTTCCGCGGCGTCTACCAGGCGCTGGTCTTCTTTCCCTGGGCGATCTCCGGGTTCCTCATCGGCATCCTGTTCCGCTGGATGTTCAACAGCGAGTTCGGCGTCGTGAACGACCTGCTCCAGAAGGCCGGACTGATCGACGAGCCGATCGCCTGGTTGGCCGATCCGCAGACGGCGATGATCGCCGTGGTGATCGCCAACGTCTGGTACGGCGTCACCTTCTTCGCCATCATGATCCTGGCCGCGCTCCAGTCGATCCCCGACGAGCTGTACGAGGCGGCGGCGCTGGACGGCGCCGGCAAGGTGCGCACGCTCTTTCAGATCACCATCCCCTACATCCGGATCACGTTGGCGCTCACCGTGCTGCTGCGGGTCATCTGGATCTTCAATTTCCCCGACCTGATATTCGGGATGACCGGCGGCGGGCCGAACAACGAGACACACATCGTGACCACCTGGATGATCAAGATCGCCCAGCAGGGCGACTACGGCAGGGCCTCGGCTCTCGGTCTCCTCGTGGTCGCCACGCTGCTGGTGTTCGCGGTGTTCTTCCTCCTGGCCACGCGCGAGAAGCGAGGGGTGACGTCGTGATCGGCAAAGAGACCGCGGCCGGCCGCACCACCAGGTTCGCCTTCCTGGGGATGTGGCTGGTCTTCACCGTCTTCCCGCTCTACTGGATCGCCGTCACGTCGCTCAAGGCGCCCGGCGACATCTTCGCCTTCCCCCTCGCCTACTGGCCCCAGCACCTGTCACTGGAGAACTACAGCGGGCTGTTCGGCAAGGCCGACTTCGGGGACTACCTCACCAACAGCCTTGTCGTCGCGACCGTCGCGGGCGCGGCGGCCACCGTGATCTCGATGCTGTCGGCATACGTGCTGGCGCGCTTCGAGTTCCGCACCAAGTCCGCGCTGCTGATGGCCGCCCTGGTCACCCAGATGATCCCCGCCTTCATCGCGCTGGGGCCGCTCTACCTGCTGATGACCGATCTCAGCCTGGTCGACAACCGCCTCGGGCTCATCCTCGTCTACGTCGCCGTGTGCATCCCGTTCTGCACGGTGATGCTCCGCGGCTTCTTCGAGAACATCCCGGACGCACTGGAGGAGGCCGCCATGATCGACGGCTTGTCCCGGTTCGGGGCGCTGTTCAGGGTGCTGCTGCCAGTGATGCGTCCCGGGATCGTGGCCGCGTTCATCTTCAACTTCGTCAACTGCTGGAACGAACTGTTCCTGTCGGTGACGCTGATGAACAGCGACAGCAACAAGACCGTCCCCACGGCTCTGAACGGGTTCATCTCCAGCTTCAACATCGACTGGGGCTCGATGTCCGCGGCAGCCGTACTCACCATCCTGCCCACCATGGCGCTGTTCGCCTTCGCCAGCCGGCACATCGTCCAGGGGCTCACCTCCGGCGCGGTGAAGGGCTGAGGAGAGCGGACCGGACGCAGTTGGTGACGCCCGAGGCCAACCTCAGCCCCACCTCGACCCGATTCGGGCGATCCCCCGCGTCGCCCGAATCAGGCGGCTTGACCGGATCCCGCCCGAGGGCGACCATCCGGAGTCATACTGAGTGTATTGGCTCGGAGCCAGTCAACGCAGGAGTTACAGGATGTCCCCCCGCAGCGCATCGGTCAACGAGGAATTGCGGCGGCGCTCCCGCGAGCGGCTGTTGCAGGCGACGGTCGATCTGGTAGGGGAGCGCGGGTACGAGGCGACCACGCTGGGGGACATCGCACGGCGCGCGGGGGCGGCACGCGGCCTGATCTCGTACTACTTCCCCGGCAAGCGGCAACTGCTGCAATCCGCCGTGCACCGCCTGATGCACCGCACGTTGCAGGCGGCGCTGGAGCGTGAGCCGCGGCCGACCGGACCGGACGCGGGGCGCGAGCTGCTGGCACGGGCCATCGACGCGATCCTGGGGCTGGCGCACGACCGTCCGCTGCTGATGCGCACGCACATGGCGGGGATCCTGACGGCCGAGGGGTTCATCCAGTGCCCCGAGCAGCAGCGGCTGGCGCAGTTGCTGCGGGAGACGGTCGTGGCGTACGGGTCGTCGGACCCGGACTCCGACTACCCGCTGTTGCGCGCGCTGCTGATGGGCTCGGTGGTGCCGATGCTGCTGCCGGGAGCGCCGATGCCACGCGCCCGACTGCGTGCCGAGCTGTTCCAACGGTACGGCCTGGACTGGGAGTTGGGCGTCCCACCGGACGACTGAGCCGACCAGCGGGACATGGGCCGTACGGCTCCGGGGAGTCAGCGGTGGTCGGACTGGGGCTGCACCTCGGCCTCTGGGGCGACGGCAGGTGCCGGGAGCGGCACCAGTTGTCGGGCCGCGCGGAAGTCGCCGTGCGGGGCGCGGAGTTGCTCCGTCAGCGCTTGTTGTGGCGTGGCGTCAGGAGCCCCTCGTCGCGGGCACCGGCGATCAACCGCAGGGACCTCCGACGGTTCCGTCCGGTGGCGAGCATCACGGCCAGCACCGGATCGCGCCCCTCCCGCTGGGCCTGCCGGTACGCCTCCGCGGCTAGCCTCCGACGCTCGGAGGCCCGCGACCGGGCGAGCAGGGCCGAGCGGGTGTGCTCCTCCGCACCCTCCCGCGCCGCCGCCCCGGACTTGCCGGGCGCCGCGTCGGCCCCCGCCGCTCCCGTCACCGCCCCTTCCGTGCCCTCCGCGCCCTCTGCCCCCTCCACGCCCACCACATCCACCGCGCCGTCCGTGGCCCCGTCGGTCGATGCCGGATCCGCTCGGTGGACCGCCGCCTCCTCCACCGCCCCCGCCGGCGACTCCCCCGCCGCGCCGGCCACCGGCTCGTACCCCGCGCCGGCCACCTGCTCGTACGCCCCACCGGCCACCGGATCGGGTGTCGGCCCGGCCATCGGCTCGGGTGCGGCACCGACCATCGGCTCGGGTGTCGGCCCGGTCGTCGACTCGGGTGCCGTTCCGCCCATCGCCCCTGATGCGTACGCCGTCCCCGTCGTCGGCCCGGCACCCTGCTCCGGCGCCGTGGCGGCCGGGCCCGGTCGGCACGGCGCGGGCCGGTGCTTCTGGGGACGCCCGGTGGCCGCCCGGAAGGCGTCGTCCAGTGGGCCCTCGATCCAGCGGGCCAGGTCGGCGAGGCCGTCCAGCCGCAGCGGTGGATCGGCCCGTACGTCCTCGACGGTGATGTGATCGTCGGAGACCGCGACCAGGACGTCGATCCGGGCACCGTCGGCGAAGCTCAGCCGGGCGCTGCACCAGGAACCCAGCGGATCGAGCCGGGGCAACGGACACTCACGACCGTCGGGACCGGTCGCCTCGTCCGGGACGGCAGACCCGGGAGCGGGCGCGGCCGAGCCGTGCGCCTTCAGCTCCCACGTGGGCCACTCCTGTGGCGCGCCCTGGGCCTCATATCGGTGATTAACGGTATAAAAGTCACTTTCCGACACATTGAAAACCTAGCCTCCAGCTCACCCGGCCCAGTAGCGCGGCACGCTCATCCCACCGGGAGCAACCCCGATAGCGCATCTCCCGCCGCGCGCCTGCCGGTGCGATCCTGGGGGTATCCCGCGGAAGGGGCCACTCGTGCTTCGTGTCGCAGTGATCGGTTCCGGACCCAGCGGCGTCTACACCGCCCAGTCCCTGATCGAGCAGCAGACCGTACCGGACATCGAGGTGTACGTCCTGGATCGGCTGCCCTGCCCGTACGGACTCGTGCGCTACGGCGTCGCACCGGACCACGAAAAGATCAAGTCGCTACAGAACAATCTGCGTACGGTGCTGGAGCACCCCGGAGTGCACTTCCTGGGGAACGTCCAAGTGGGCGCGCCGGGACTGGGCCTCCAGCAGCTCCTGGAGATCTTCGACGCGGTGGTGTTCTGCGTGGGCGCCGCCACCGACCGACACCTGGGCATCCCCGGCGAGGACCTGCCCGGCAGCCATCCGGCGACCGACTTCGTCGCCTGGTACAGCGCACATCCCGATGCGGCCACGAACCGCTTCGGCCTCACGGCGCGGTCCGCGATCGTGATCGGGGTGGGGAACGTGGCGGTGGACGTGACCCGGATGCTCTCCCGCGGCGCCGCGGAGCTCGCCGCCACCGACATGCCGCAGGACGCGCTCGGCGCGCTGGCGGACAGCCAGGTCGAGGACGTCTGGATGATCGGTCGACGCGGGCCCTCCCAGGCCAAGTTCACCACCAAGGAGCTGCGGGAGCTGGGGTCGCTGCCGGGTACGGAGGTGCTGGTCCGGCCGGACGAGCTGGCGCTGGATCCGGCGTACCGGGACCCCGGCGGGCTGCCGGCGGTGGGACGGCGGAACGTCGAGGTGCTGCGCGGCTGGGCGGAGCGGCCCACCGGCGCGACCACTCCGGTGGGCCGCCGGCGCCGGATCCACCTGCGATTCTTCCTGCGGCCCATGGAGGTGCTCGGGGACGCCGCCGGGGTGCGGGCCGTCCGGTTCGAGCGGACCGCGCCCGACGGGCGGGGCGGGGTCACGGGCACCGGTGAATTCGAGGAGATCGAGGGGCAGTTGGTGCTCCGCTCGGTCGGCTACCGGGGAACGCCGCAACCGGGGCTGCCGTTCGACGAAGCCACCGGGACGGTGCCGCACCGGGCGGGACGGGTGCTCCAGGACGGGGCGCCGCTTCCCGGGGTGTATGTGGCGGGCTGGATCAAGCGGGGCCCGACGGGCGTGATCGGCACCAACCGGCCGTGCGCGAAGGAGACCGCCCAGTCGCTGCTGGAGGACGCCGCCACGCTCACGGAGCGGAGGACGACCGAGGACCCGGTGGCCGCGCTGACCCGGGCGGGGCAGTCCCCGGTGGCCTGGCCGGGCTGGCTGGCCATCGAGGCCGCGGAGGCGGAGTGGGGCCGCGGCCTGGGGCGCGGCCCGGTCAAGCTCCCCGACTGGGCGGGCCTGTTGGAGGCGGCGCGGACGGCGGACGTCACCTGCTGACGCCGCCGCCGGACGCCGACCGGCAGGCTCGACGCCGACCGGCAGGCTCGACACGGGCCGACGCAGGCTGGACGGGCACTGGCCGGCGCAGGCTGGACGAGCACTGGCGAACGGGGCGGGCCCCGCGGCCCGCCCCTCCCCGAGGCGGCGGGCCCGTAGGTCCGCCGCCCGGAGGACGCCGCCGATCAGATGAGCGCGGTCGGGGACCGGGCCGACGGGGACCGTGGTCAAACGAAGGAAGTGCGGTTCCGGCGCACGAAATCGGCGAACCCGAGGGCTCGCCGGCCGGTGAGGTCGGCGACGGTCGAGGTGACGGTCTCGGCACCGCCGTCGCGGTAGGCGCGGGCAACGTCGATCAGAGCATCGGCATGGAACTCCGGCATCCCGCGGTTCAGCATCGCCGCGCGCGCTTCGTCGTCGGGCAGGCCCACATAGCGCACCGGCTTGCCGAGAACGTCGGAGAATGTCTCCGCGGCTTCGGCGTAGGTCAGCGCCCTGGGCCCGGTGACGTCGTAGACGCGGCCGTCGTGGCCGTCAGTGGTGAGAACCCGCGCGGCGACATCGGCGATATCGCCGACTTCGACGAAGCTGATGGGTGCGCTGATCAGTGGCAGGCTGAACTCCCCGGCCTCGCGGATGGACGACTGGTGCAGGAAGTTGTGAAGGTAGAAGTTGGGGCGCAGGATCGTCCAGGGGAGCCCGGACGTGACCAGTGACTCTTCGACGGGCCGATGCAGCCGGGCGATCGGTGACAGCCCCTCGTCGGCCCGCCAGACCGACAACTTGACCACCCGAACACCCGCCGCACGGGCGGCTTCCACCATGTTGAGTTCCTGCGTCGTTTGGTCCGGGCCCGTCGCGCCGAGAAGGAACACGGCCTCGATGCCCTCGAGTGCGGGCCCCAGCGTGTCCGGTATGGCCAGATCGAGCGTCACCGCCTGAGCGCCCGATGTGATCGCCCGAGCCGTGGCGTTCGGATCACGATAGGCCGCACGCACCGCCACGCCGTCAGCATGCAGACGCGTGAGCAGAGCCGTTCCGACGTTCCCACTCGCGCCGGTCACCAGAATCATCGTTACCTCCTCCAGCCAGGCAGCACCAGCACCAGCACCAGCAGCGAGTATGCCAAGGGAGAACTCACCATCCGTGCGAGGGAGGCGAGTTGGGCCCCATGGACGGGTGCTCTTGCGGCTGCGGGTTTGAGCAGTCGTCGTCCGCCCCGGCATGGCCCCGGCCCGACAGTGTGAGCCTCAACTGCGGATCATCGACATCAGCAGCTCATGGGTCCCGGCGTCCGCGGCCACCACGAGCCCGCGGCCTCCCGGCCCGAGCGGAGCGCCGTCGATCCCACTGACCACGCAGCCGGCGGCCCGGCACACGGCGATACCGGCGGCGAAGTGCACGCTCCCGGAGAGGTCACCGCCATCGGTGACGTACGCGGCGCGCTTGCCCGCAGCGACCCAGGCCAACGCCAGCGTCGTGGACACGACCCGCGGCCGGAACCGCTCGACGAACCCAGGGTGGGCCAGCAAGTCCACGGCCCGGAACCCGGGCGCGCTCGGAAACGGCGGATCCAGGTTGACGTCCACCAGCCGGGTTGCGGGCGTCGGCACCAGCTGCGCATCGGCCCCGTCGCGCCGCACCCAGGCGCTCTCCCCGTCGGTGAAGAAGACCTCGCCGCCGAACGGGTCGGCCACCGCCGCCGCCCCGTTGTGCAGCGCCACGTTGACGGCCACCAGCATATTGCCGACGGCGTAGTTCAACGTGCCGCACAAGGGATCCACCAACCACTGGCGCACAGCGTCGGCAGCACCGCGCCGCCCGCCTTCCTCGCCGAGCACGGCGTCATCCGGCCGAGCCGCCCGGATGGCGCCGAGGATCGCCTCCTCGGCCTCCACATCGGCGGCGGTGGCGAAGTCCCCGGCCCCCTTGTCGATACGGGTGAGCCGCTGCCCGTACCTGCCGCGCACCACCTCCGCACCGGCCTGCGCCGCAGCTATCGCAACCTCGGCGTCCTCAGGGCTCGCGTACACAGTGATCACGCCGTGGAGAATATCCGGGCGGATCCCTTCGGCACAGCGGCAGGCCCGGCCGGTGTCCTTGGACGCCGGCCGGGCCTGACGACCCGTCATGGGGCCGGGCTGCTCCGGTGTTACGGGGCCATCTCGTACGCTCCGGACAGCGCCTCGACGCGCTCCCAGACGCGCTTCGAGCGGGCTTCGTCGACGACCGGGCGCCGGACCGCGCCCAGCGCCCAATCCTGCTGTGCCACGGTGGCCGAATCCTTGCCGTGCAGCTCGACGGCGTGCGCGGAGAAGTCGCGTACGAGGACGGCGAACAGTTCGTCGAGCACGTCGGCGTCGAGATCGGTCAGGCGTGCCTGTTCCAGGATCAGCTGGGCGTGTACGACGAGCGCGAAGAGCTGGCCCACGGCGAGCAGGAGGTCCAGGTCGCGACTCTGCTCCTCGTCGGGGGCGGCGGTGGTGACGAACTCGCACAGGGCGTCCGCCTGCTCGCGGAAGCGGGCGACGTTGGGGGTCTCCGCGTAGGCGTCGAATGCGGTCCGCCAGTCGTGGAAGCGGATGGCTCCCAGACCGCGGGCCGGCCCCTGACGGAAGAGGAACGCGTCGTCGGCCGCGTCGAGGCGCGTCGGCACCGCCGCGTACTCGGTGGGGTTCAGCAGGTGGTTGCCCATGAACTTGAGGATCAGTGCGAGGTTGACGTGGACCGTGCCCTCCAGCTTCGGCAGGCCCCGGATCTCGGTGGCGGCCTGGGCGAAGTAGGTGTCCTTCTCGAAGCCCTTGGCCGCGATGACGTCCCACATCAGGTCGATGACCTTCTCGCCCTCGGTGGTCACCTTCATCTTCGTCATCGGGTTGAAGAGGAGGTAGCGGCGGTCGTCGGGGCCGGCGGAGCGGAAGTAGTCGACGGCACGGTCGCTGAACAGCTTCATCCCGACGAGACGGACGTAGGCGTCGGTCAACTCGCGGCGCACGTGCGGGAAGGCGGTGACCGGGCGGCCGTAGAGGATGCGGTTCTGCGCATGGGTGACGGCCTCGTACATCGCGTGCTCGCAGATGCCGATGGCGCCGGTGCAGAGGTTGAACTTGCCGACGTTGACGGTGTTGAGGGCGGCGTCGAAGGCGGCACGGCCGGTGTGCAGGATGTCGTCCGGGCCGACCGGGTAGTCGTCGAGGCGGAATTCGCTGACGTACTTGGAGGAGTCGACGACGTTCTTCACGAGGTGGTAGGCGGGGTGACGGCTGTCGGCGGCGAAGAAGACATAGCCGTCCGGGCCCTCGATGTCGGTGCGGCGGCCGAAGACGGAGACGAGTCCGGCGGCGTTGCCGTTGCCGATGTAGTACTTGGAGCCGCTGGCGCGGAATCCGCCGTCCCCGTCAGGCTCCAGCAGCATGTCGGTGGAGTAGATGTCGGCGCCGTGCGCCTTCTCGGACAGGCCGAAGGCGAACACCTCGCCCTGGGTGAGGAGTTCGGCCGCACGGGCGCGGACGGTGGCGTTGTCGCTCTGCCAGACCGGGCCGAGGCCGAGGATGGTGACCTGCCAGGCGTACCAGTAGTCGAGCCCGTAGAAGCCGAAGATCTCGTTGAGGGCGGCGATCCGGGCGGTGTCCCAGCGCTTGTCCGGCTGCCCGTCGGCTGCGGCGGCCGGGGTGAGGAACGTCGCGAACAGCCCTTCCTTGGCGGAGAACGCGAGGAAGTCCGCCAGCCAGGCTCGGGAGCGGTAGTCCTCGATCAGCTGGCGCTTGCCGCGGTCCTCGAACCAGTCGACGGTGGCGCGCAGCAGCCTGCGGGTCTCGGGGTCGAAGTGCGCCGGGTCGTAGGTGCGGGGGTTGAACAGCAGCTGGTCGGCCATGGCGGTCGCCTTTCCGGACGGGGGTTTTCAGGGTGCTGGCGGAGAGCTTCGGGGCGTGCCGTTGGACGGCGCGTCGGTGGTGCGTCGGTGGTGCGTCGGCGGCGGTTCAGCGCTCGGGGCCGAGTCGGTGGAGGGTGGCGAGCACATCGTCGAGCCAGGCGAGGGTCATCTGCTCATACGCGATGCCGCCGCGCAGCACGACGTGCTGGAGCTGTTGCCCGGCGTCGAGCGTGGCGGGGGCCTCGGGGCCGGTGAAGTCCCGCCGCTCCCCCGCGAGATAGTGCGCGAGCCGGTCGGTGTGCGCCTGACGGTGCCGCTCCACCTCACGGATCAGGGCGGCCGGATCGTCGAAGGCCGCACCGCGGATCTTCACGGCGAGCTCGTGCCGGACGCTCTCGGGTTCGATCGGCTCATGGAGCCACGCGGAGAGCACGGCCCGGCCCGGGGCGGCCACCGAGTACTCCTTCTTGTCCGGTCGGGCCTGCTGCGGCACCTCTCGGACATCGATCCACCCATCGCCTTCCATGCGCTTGAGGACGCGGTAGATCTGCTGATGGGTGGCGGTCCAGAAGTACCCGATGGACCGGTCGAACCGCCGGGCCAGCTCATAGCCGGAGCCCGGCTGCTCCAGCAGAGAGACGAGGATCGCGTGTTCGAGCGCCATACCTCGATCCTTCTATGCAACTCGTTGCATAGACAAGTGCGCGGCTCCGGGTGAGACGGGGCTCACCCGGAGCGGCGGCAGCTACCGCCCTCCGGTCATGCCGACTCGAATGTGCGGGAGTGTTGCGGTGTCCGGTCGTTCTGCGTCGCCTGGGGTGGTGCGGTGGGCGTTTGCGGAGCCGGGTGTCGGGCGTTTCTGCGGCGTGGTGCGACGTGGTGGCGGATGTCGTCGATGCCTCGCCTCATGATGGTGCGGAGCCATCTGCCGAGGGGGCGTTCGATGAGGCGGTGCACGAGCCAGGCGGTGGCCAGCATCAGCGCGGTCACCGAGGCCACCAGGAACGGGGCGGGGAGGGTGTCCCGGAAGTGGTGGATGAGGGTCATGCCGATGTTCATGTGGATCAGGTAGAGCGGGTAGGTGAGCGCTCCCGCGGTGGTGAGCCACTTCCACTGGATCCGGTCGAAGAGGCCGAGCGCCATCGCGCCGATGAGGGCGAAGGCCGCGACGATGACGAAGCGGGCGGGCCAGGTGGGCAGGGACTGCGCGGCGGCCGCGCCGAGATTGACGGCCAGACGGTCGCCGATGTAGCGCTGGGCGAGCAGCAGTTGGAGGATCACGATCGCCCACAGGATCGCGTTGGCCCCGTGGCGGCGCATCAGGTGGAAGGCGATGCCCGCGATGAAGAACGGCGCGTACTGCGGCATCGCGAACTCGGAGATCAGCGGGGTCTTCAGGACGGGCGCGAGGGCGGCGGCCGCGGTCCACACCCCGCACAGGATCAGGCAGTTGCGGTAGGTGATGCCGAACAGCATGACCACGGCCATGATCAGGTAGAACTTGAGCTCCACGAAGAGCGTCCAGTACACCGGGTCGACGTCGGGGGTGTCGTTCCCGCCCTGGAGCATGGTCAGGTTGGTGATCACCTTGTTCCAGCCGCGCAGTGAGGCGAACTCCGGCCAGGTCTTCACCACCACCGTGGTGAGCAGGATGCCGGCCCAGTAGGCGGGGAACAGGCGGGAGAGACGGGAGACGGCGAACTCGCCCACCGTGCGGCCCCACACGCTCATGCAGATGACGAAGCCGCTGATCAGGAAGAAGACCTCCACCCCGAGCCACCCGTACTGGGCCAACTGGTGGGCAGTTGGGAAGATCGTGTCCGTGGCATGGCCCCAGGGTCTGGCGAGGGCGACGTAGTGGTAGAAGACCACCATCAGCGCGGCCAGCAGCCGCAGTCCGTCGAGTGCGGCAAGCCTGTTCCCCGAGCGGCGCTCGGCCATCGTGCAACCCTCCAAGCGCTCTGTTCAGGAACGCTTCCGTGCCGGATGAGCTCACACGGCGCACGGAACCACGGCGCCGGTGAGCAAGTCGTCTGCCATCCGTGCTATCACCCGCGGATGCACCGCATGCCGTGCGGCGTCGCGATGCACTCAGTCGGGATGACGAGCGGATCTCGGAATCGAGGCCCACCCTCCGTTGTTCACGCTCCGTGTATGCCGGGCCACGAGCAGGGCGGTTTCGACTCGATCGTGGACGGTACGCCCGCCGCAATGACGGTGCGCCCGCCGCGACGAAGTGGAGCGAACCCATGAAGTGGAGCGAACCGTCCCGGCGCGCAGGGGCTTTCCGAACCAGCGGCTTCCGAGCCGTGGCCACGAGGTACGAGCGGGTCCGGACCGTTCGCGACACGCTCGCCGCCGCCGCTGCCCGGCGGAGGCTCCGCTCATGATCCGTTGTCACAGCGGGCCGCTACGCTGCCGGCGATCTACAACCAGCTGACCAGAGGGCATGATGACGCGCATACCCAGACCGCCGACCGAGGCGATACTCGCCGCACTCCCCGAACTCGCGCCGTACGCACGCGACGCTGTCGTTCTGCACCCCGAGCGCGGAGAGCCGGGTGCGGGCAGCAGTTCGATCGGGGGGCCGCTGCTGTGGCCGAGCGACGAGGCGTGGCCCGAGTGCTCCCTGCCCGACGTGGACAGCCCTGACGGAGCTCCCGCTACGGCCATGGTGCCGGTCGCCCAGATCTACCGACGCGACGTACCGGGACCGTGGTGGCCCGCCGACATGGACCTCCTCCAGATCCTTTGGTGCCCCAACGAACACTGGGATCCTCCGGCCCAGCAGGCCGACATCAGTCCCGTACTGGAGATGCGCTGGCGACGGGCCGCCGACGTGACGAGCCCGTTGACGACTCCGCCGTCGCCCTCGCGGTACGACGAGGACGGCTACCTGCCCCAGGCATGCACGGTCACCGCTGAGCATGTGACCGACTTCCCCTTCCGGGACGAGCTGCCCCCAGAGCTCCAGCCGCGACTGGCGGAACTGGTCCGCCAGACCAGCGACGACGGCGATGCCATTACCCGGCTCGCGGGCTGGAAGTTGGGCGGCTGGCCCACCTGGCACCTGACATATCCCCGGGTGTTCGGTTGCGGTGAGTGCGGAACGGACCTGACCCTGCTGTTCACCGTGGCCAGCGACGCCGCGACAGGCGTCGTCGTCGGCCGGTCGGGCGACCTGAGGGTCTTCACCTGCCCGGTCGACCACCGTCACGCCTTTCAGGCAGACCTCCATTGACGCAGGGGCGCCGCCCGCGCCGCGCCCCATCGGTCACCCCTTAGCCTCAACGGCACAGGCAGGGCGCGCGCCTCACGTGCACAGGCAGGGCGTCTCATTCGTGCAGCCCACCTCGAGGTGCCGCATATGCCACATTCATTGATGCTGGCTGGGACCCCGTAAGAGCCATCCGCGGCCATCGATCGCAGCCGCTGGTGTGGTCGGTGGCGTTCAGCCCCGACGGGCACACCCTCGCCACCGGCAGCGCCGACAGCACCGTGCGGCTGTGGGACGTCGCGCTCCCCCGCCCCACCGCAGCGATCGACAAGATCTGCCAGGCCGTCAACCGTGACCTCACCCCACAGGAACGGGCGGCGTACCTGCCGGGCCAGTCGGTGGGCCCCGTATGTCCGTCGAGCTGATGCAGATCGACGTCGCACTGCGCCGGAAACGAAGATCGCCACGGGGGCCGGCGCCGTGCCACTCGGCCGTGAGTCCCACCGGGCATTGTCGGGACGCCCGACGGGCGTCGCTCGGACCGTGCGGACGGTGCCTCCGGCGCCGCGGCACCTGGTACACCGCACCGTCCGACCTGCGCGGATGCGCTCCGGGACGCCGTTGTCAGTGGTCGGGTGCAGACTGGCCACTGTCTGAGACAACGGCGTCCCGGAGGTGTTCCGGCAATGACTGACGTACTACTCGCGGTGGGCACCCGCAAGGGTCTCTTCATCGGCCGGCGGCGGCACGGGGACTGGACGCTGAGCGGTCCGCACTTCCCCTCCCAGGCGGTGTACTCGCTCGGGATCGACACCCGCCGGGCGACCCCCCGGCTGCTGGCCGGTGCCGACAGCACGCACTGGGGCCCTTCTGTGTTCCACTCCGACGACCTGGGGGACACCTGGCAGGAGCCCGCACGTCCCGCGGTCAAGTACCCGAAGTACACCGGGACTTCGCTGGAGCGGGTGTGGCAGCTGCACCCGGCGGGCCCGGCCGCGCCGGACGTGGTGTACGCGGGCACCGAGCCGGGCGGGCTGTTCCGCTCGGTGGACGGCGGTGAGACGTTCGAGCTGGTCCGGGCGCTGTGGGACCACCCGAGCCGCGAGCAGTGGGTACCGGGCGGTGGCGGACTGGCCGTCCATACGGTGATCACCGACCCGCGGGACGCCGACGTGGTGACGGTGGCGGTCTCCGCGGCGGGGGTCTTCCGCACCCTGGACGGCGGCGCCAGTTGGACGCCGTCGAACAGCGGCGTCAAGGCGGTCTTCCTGCCCGATCAGCATCCGGAGTTCGGCCAGTGCGTGCACAAGATCGCGCCGGACCCCGCGAACCCCGACCGGCTGTACCTACAGAACCACTGGGGTGTCTACCGCAGCGATGACGCGGGCGCGACATGGCAGGACATCGGCGGCGGGTTGCCCTCGGACTTCGGCTTCGCCGCGGCCGCCCATCCGCACCACGGCGATGTCGCCTACGTCTTCCCGATCACCGCGGACATCGACCGGGTGCCCGCCGAGCACCGCTGCCGGGTCTTCCGTACGACCGACGCCGGCGGCAGCTGGGAGGCGCTGAGCGCCGGACTGCCGGCCGAGGAGCACTACGGCACGGTGCTCAGGGACGCGCTGTCCGTTGACGACCTCGACCCCGCAGGGGTGTACTTCGGCAACCGCAACGGCGAGGTGTACGCCAGCGCGGACGACGGTGACAGCTGGCAGCAGCTCGCCGCACACCTGCCGGACGTGCTGTGCGTACGGGCGGCTGCGGTGGTCTGATCCGGTTCCCGCAACGCGGGCGCGTGGTGCGGCGGTTGGGCGGTTGGGCGGTTGGGCGGTGCGGCGGTCGGAAGGTTGGGCGGTTGGGCGGTTGGGGGTTGCGATGCGTCGCGGGGCGCAGGCGCAGGCCATCGATTGAGGGGGAACGGCCCTCGGCCAGTAGGGTGATCCCGTGGCTGCACGACCTCTCCAAGACATCGTCGAACCAGGCTGGGCCAAGGCGCTTGAGCCCGTTGCCGACCGGATCGCCGCGATGGGCGACTTCCTGCGGGCGGAGATCGCCGCGGGACGCACCTATCTACCGGCCGGCAACAACGTGCTGCGCGCCTTCCAGCAGCCCTTCGACGAGGTACGGGTGCTCATCGTCGGACAGGACCCCTACCCCACACCGGGGCATGCGGTCGGGCTCAGCTTCTCCGTGGCGCCGGACGTCCGTCCGCTGCCGGGGAGCCTGGAGAACATCTTCCGCGAACTGCACTCCGACCTCGGGCTCCCCCGGCCCTCGAACGGCGATCTGACCCCCTGGACGCGCCAGGGCGTCCTGCTGCTGAACAGAGCGCTGACGACCGCGCCCCGCAAGCCGGCCGCGCACCGCGGCAAGGGGTGGGAGGAGGTCACCGAGCAGGCCATCCGGGCACTGGTGGCGCGCGGGCGTCCGCTGGTGTCGGTGCTGTGGGGCCGCGATGCTCGCAACCTGCGGCCGCTGCTGGGCGATCTGCCGGCGGTGGAGTCCGCGCACCCCTCCCCCATGTCCGCCGACCGGGGCTTCTTCGGCTCGCGACCGTTCAGCCGGGTGAACGACCTGTTGGTGCGACAGGGCGCCCAGCCGGTCGACTGGAGGCTGCCCTGACGCCGGGCGATAGTGTGCCCCGCATGACGAATGCGAACATTCCTGCGGGTTGGTACGCCGACCCGCAGGGCACCCCCCACCAGCTGCGTTGGTGGGACGGGTCCCAGTGGACGACGCACACCCACCCGGGACAGCAGCAGGCCGCGGCGCCGGCACAGACGGCCGGGCCGGGCCCCCAGCAGGCGGTGCAGCAGGCCCCGCAGCAGCAGGCCACCGCGCAGCCCCCACAGCAGCAGGTGCCGCACCAGGTCGCGCCGCAGCACGTCGCGCCGCAGCAGATGCCGGGACAGGCTCCGTTTCCGGGGTTTCCGGGCCAGCAGCAGGGCGGCGCACCGTACGGCCAGCAGGTGCCGGGCCAGCCGATGCACCAGCCGTACGGGCAGCAGCCGATGCCGGGGCAGCCGGGCCCGCATCAGGGCGCGGTGCAGCACCAGGTGCAGCAGCAGGCCGGGGCGGCGCCCAGTGGGCCGGGCGGCGGCACCCTCTTCACCGAGCCGGTGCTGGTGGTCAACCAGAAGGCCAAGCTGATCGAGGTCACCAACGAGTACAGCGTCTTCGACCAGCACGGCAACACCATCGGCTCGGTCGTCCAGGTCGGTCAGAGCACGGCCAAGAAGGTGCTGCGGGTCGTCTCCAGCCTCGACCAGTACATGACCCACAAGCTGGAGATCCGGGACGCTTACGGCCAGCCGCAGCTGGTACTGACCCGGCCGGCGAAGCTCATCAAGTCCAAGGTGATCGTGCAGCGTCCGGACGGCTCGCCGGTGGGCGAGATCGTGCAGCAGAACGCGATCGGCAAGATCAACTTCGCGATGATGGTCAACGGGCAGCAGATCGGCGCCATCAAGGCCGAGAACTGGCGCGCCTGGAACTTCGCGATCGTGGACCACGCCGACACCGAGATCGCCCGGATCACCAAGACCTGGGAGGGCCTCGCCAAGACGATGTTCACCACCGCGGACAACTACGTCCTCCAGATCCACCACCAGCTGCCCGACCCACTGCTGAGCCTGGTCGTCGCCACGGCCCTGACCGTCGACACCGCCCTCAAGCAGGACGCCCGCGGCCTTGGCTGAGCCGGCCGGCCGCGGCCCGCTCCGCAGTCACGTCCGCGGTCACGTCCTCGCGGTCGACTCCGGCGGTTCGGGGCTGCGGATCGCCGTGGCACGCGCCGACGGCGACGCGCCGCGTCCGCTGGCCTCGTTCACCTCCGACACCCCGGTGCGCACCGGCCCGGCCGGTATCGACGCCGACCATCTGCTGTCCCAACTCCTGCCCGCCGCGGCGCAGTTGGGACGCGAGGTGGGAGCGGACCGGTACCTGGCGGTGTGCGTGGGCGCAGCCGGTATGGCCTCGCTCGGCGACGATCTGCGCGCCCGGTTGCCGGCGGCGCTGGCCGGCGCGTTCGGGGTGCACCGGCTCGCCCTCGCGGCGGACGCGGTCACCGCTTACGCGGGGGCGCTCGGCCAACGGCCCGGCGCCGTGGTCGCCGCGGGCACCGGCATGATCGCGCTGGGCACCGATCTGAGCGCGTCCGGCGGTTGGCGCCGCGCGGACGGCTGGGGCCACCTGCTGGGGGACTGCGGCGGCGGCGCCTGGATCGGCCGCGCCGGCCTGGAGGCGGCGCTGCGCGCCCACGACGGGCGGCGCGGCGGTTCGGCCGCCCTGCTGGCCCGCGCCGAGGCGGTGTTCGGCCCGGTCGCCGGGCTGCCCGGCGCGCTGTACCCGCGCGCCGACCGGCCCGCCGTGCTGGCCTCGTTCGCCCCGGAGGTCGCGCGCTGCGCCGCCGAGGACGACGCGGTGGCCCGCGATGTGCTGCGGGCCGCCGCGGGGCACATCGCCGATGCCGCGGCCGCGGTCTGCCCACTGGGCGCGGGCAGCACGGTGGCGTACACCGGCGGGCTGTTCGGGATCGGCGAGCCGCTGCTCGCCCCGTTGCGCGCGGAGCTCGTCGAGCGGCTGCCGCAGGCCCGTGTGACGGCCGCCGCCGCAACTCCGCTCGACGGGGCGCTGACCATCGCCGCGGCGCTCGCCGGCGACCGTCTGCTACTGCCCTCGGATGGGAAGTTGTTGCAGATCACACGCCCTGCGCCGGGTTGATGCCACCACGACGCGCGGGATAAATCGGGACGGATGCCCCGGCACCGAACCCTCCCTCCGCGCGGGTGTGGTCCGAGGCGTTAGCATGCGGCGCCATGAGTTCCCCCACTGGGCCCGCACCTGGCTCGCCCCACTTCGACGCAACACCCCCGAGCCCGGGAGCCGCACCTGGCCTGCCCGTACGAATGCCGCCGGCGCGGCAGTCCGGCCGTCACCGCAAGCCGGAGCCGCTCGCCGCACCCGAGGGCGCACCCGCCCTGGTGCTGGCCGTGCCCGGCACCCCGAACTCCGCCGCGCGCAGCCTGGCGGAGGAGGTCTCCAGCATCGCCCGCTCCGAACTTCCGGGCCTCGACGCCCGGATCGGCTACGTCGACGGCGGCGATGACGAGTTCCCGTCCCTGGAGGCCGTGCTGGCGCACGCCGCCGCCGAGCAGAAGGCCCGGGCGGGCTCCGACGGCCGGGCCGACCTCGGCCCCGCCGCGGTGGTCGTCCCGCTGCTGGCCGGGCCGGACAGCGCGCTGCTGCGCCGGATACGCCAGGCCATGATGAACAGCGGGTCGGGCGCCGAGCTGACCGATGTCCTGGGCCCGCACCCGCTGCTCGCCGAGGCGCTGCACGTCCGGCTCTCGGAAGCCGGTCTGGCACGCGCCGACCGCGCCCGGCTGTTCACGGTCGCGACCGCGGCGGACGGCATCATTCTGGCCACCGTGGGCGGCGAGGAAGCCGTGCAGGCCGCCGGGATCACCGGGATGCTGCTCTCGGCCCGGCTCGCGGTGCCGGTGCTGGCCGCCGCGCTGGACGCGGAGGGCGCCATCTCCCGTACGGCCGAGCAGCTGCGCGAGTCCGGTTCGCAGCAGCTGGCGCTGGCCCCGTACCTGATCGGTCCGGAGATCGCCGATGGCCTTGTGGGGGCCGCCGCGGCGGAGGCGGGCTGCGCGTCGGCCGAGCCGCTGGGCGCGTACGGCACGGTGGGCCGGCTGGTGCTGTCGAACTACGCGGCGACCGTGGGCATCACCCTGCCGGGCCAGGCACAGGGGGTTCCGGTCCGCTAGGGCCCGCCACCGGGTCACCGGCACCACTCCGTAGGGCCGTCCTCGCACAGCGCGGGGGCGGCCCTCTGCGCTGGCCGACCGCGGCGGGGCGTCGGCGCCCCGCCGAACGGCGCAGCCGCCCGTCAGACGGCCCGGGAGGGCGGTGTGCGCGGTTGCGGACGGCCGGGCGGCATACGCCCGCGAGGGAACCGCACAGCGCCTTCGGGAGGGCGCCGTGACGAACGCCGGCACCGGGCGCTCCGGGCCGGATCAAACGAAGACGACGCAGGAGGCGGCCGGGGCCTCGATCGCGCCGCCCCGGACCGGGATGCCGGTCGCCGGGTCGACGGTGAACCATGTGACGTCGCCGGAGCGCTCGTTGGCGGCGTAGAGGTGTCGGCCGTCGGGGTGCAGCGTCAGGTCGCGGGGCCAGTGGCCGCCGCAGGGGACCGTGGTGACCAGGGTCGCGGTGTCGCCGGAGGCGTCGAGGGAGAGGACGGCGAGGCTGTCGTGGCCCCGGTTGGCGGCCCAGGCGAACCGGCCGTCCGGGGAGAGGACCAGCGCGGAGGGGTAGGTGCCGCTGCACGGCGTTCCGCCTCCGCTCGTCGACGAGTCCCTGGACGCGGAGTCCGATGCGTCCCCGTCCGGGAGGAGCCGGGTCTCCCCCAGGGGCGTCAGCACGCCCCGCTCGCCGTCCCAGCGGCAGACCGTCACCGTCGGGTCGAGTTCGTTGATGACGTAGGCGCGGTCGCCGCGCGGGTGGAAGGCGAGGTGGCGCGGACCGCTGCCGGACCGCAGGCGCACCTCCTCGCGCAGGACCGGCGTCCCGTCGGTTCCTTCGAGGGTGCAGACGCGGACCGAGTCGGTGCCCAGGTCGACGCTGAGCAGCCAGTGGCCTCCGGGGGCGGGCAGCACGGCATGGGCGTGCGGGCCCTCCTGACGGTCCGTCTGCGGGCCGCTGCCCCGGTGGGCGAGCACCCGCGCGGGCCCGCCGAGCGAGCCGTCGGCCCGCACGGGGAGCGTACTGACGCTGCCGGAGCTGTAGTTGGCGGTGACCAGGTGGCCGGCGGACAGCGTGAGGTGGGTGGGGTCGGCGCCGTCCACCGGGACGGCGGGCGCGAGCAGTCTCGGCCCCTCGGGCGAGAGGGCGAAGGCGGCCGCGGCGCCGTCCGGGGTCTCGCTCACCGCGTAGAGGTACCGGCCGTCGGGGCTGGCGGCGAGGTAGGAGGGGTTGCGGACGGGGTCGGTGGAGTGCAGCGGGGTGAGCGCGCCGGACTCCGGGTCGACGGCCGCGGTGGTGAGGCCGAGCCCGCCGGCCGTGGTGAACGACCCTATGTACGCCCGCCGGCCGCCGTCCTTCGCCGCCATCCGTCCGCCCTTCGCCCGCCTGCCCGTCGAGGTGCCTCTGCGACGCTAGCAGCCACGGACCGGCCACCCGTGGTGATGGCCGGATCCGGTCGGTGACCGGCCCGTACGCACGGGCCGGATCAGGCCCCGACGAGGGGCGGGGGCGGGGTGTGACGGGGCCGGCCGAGGGGCCCGGCGAGGGCGAGCAGGGCCTGCTCCAGCGCGTGCAGATGGGCCAGCACGGGCTCGCCCTCGACGGTCGGGGCCGCCGCCGCGGCCTCGACCTGGCGGCGCCCGTCGAGCGGGGCGTCGGTCAGCGCCTCGACGGCGGCCTCCACCCGCCAGCACGCCGCGACGAGCCGGGCGTCGTGCGAGGCCTCCGGGTCGGCGGCGATGAACGCGAGCCCGCGCACCTCGCGCGCACAGTCGTCGAGCAGCAGGAGCACCTGCCGGGCCCGCCGCTTGCGCGCCCGCAGGGGGCTGAGCGGATGCACGAGCGGGACCAGCGAGAGCCGCACACGAGCGAGGATCGCCTCCAGCTCGGCGACCCGCGGCGCCGGATCGGCAGCCGCGTCGCCCGCGAGCCGGGCGGCGGCCTCCGCGGTGCAGGCATGCACACACCGCACGGCCTGCTCGACCCGCTCGTCGGTGACGGAGTGCGTGGTCACCGGCAGGACGAGGAGCACCGCGAGCACCGCGCCCAGGGCGCCGACAGCCGTCTCGTTCACCCGCAGGGCGAGCAGCGCCGGGTCGAGCACGCCGAGCAGTCCGTACAGCATGCTCGCCATCACGGTCACGGCGAGCATCATCCAGGTGTAGGAGACCGCCGCGGTGTAGAAGATCCCGAAGACGCTGACGGCAACGATCACGGCGGCCGCGACCGGCTCACCGTGCAGCGGCACGGCGACGGCGAAGCCGAGCACGACCCCGAGCACCGTTCCCAGGAACCGCCGGAACCCACGGACGAGCGTCTCGCCGCGCGAGGTGGTGTTCACGAACACCCACCATGTGGCGCCCACGGCCCAGTACCACCGCTGGTCGGACAGCATCTGCCCGGCGGCGAGGGCGAAGCCGGCCCCCACGGTCGCCTGCACGGCCTGCCGCGTCGTGATCCGCGCAAGCCCCGTCCCCTCGGTCGGCGCGGCCACCGGAGCGGACACCGGCAGCCGTCGCTCGTAGCACCACACCCCGAACCGCACCACCGACGACGTGACGAGCGAGAGCAGCACAGCGGCGTACAGCTCGGGGAGCTGACCGGGAACGGTGTGCAGGAACTGCGCCGCGAAGAAGGTCATGAAGGCGAACACGCCCAGCGCGTGCCCGCGCGGCCCCCACCGCCGCGCGTACACCCCCGCCCCCACGACGGCGAGGAAGGCCAGGTCACGCGCGACGGGCACAGCGTGCAGCAGGGCCGCGAGCGCGAGCACCGGGAGGCCGACGACCGGCAGCAACGCGGTCGTCACGGCCTGCCCGCGCACCGTCGCGTCGGTCACCGTGAACAGGGCGAGCAGCGCGGCCAGACCACCGGTGATCGCGGCGACGAGCGAATGCCCGGCCACCCCGCACAGCGCCACGGCAGATCCGATCCCGACCACGGCCCGGGTGGCGAACCGCAGTCGCATACGCCCCGGATCCGGCGCCACGAACGCCCTCTTCAGCAAGTTGCCCCGCCCCTTCTGCACACAGGTGCACCACGACATGAGAAAGGCGCCGCGGGGATCCGCAGCGCCATCGACGCATACATCTCAGCACCTGCACGGCCGATGGCTCAACAGAGGCTCGAAGCACTGGGCCATTGGTCCAGTCCTGGATCGTCCTCGGCAGCCACCGAAGGACCAATGGACCACTCGGACCCGGGTGCCGCCGAAGCGGGCCCGGAGCCGATCCGCACCCTTGCGCTTTTCGCGCCCTCTGTACTGTCCGCACCCTCGCACTCGGATGGGCGTTGTGGTGCACTTGTGGGACGTGGGGTCGTCTCATGTACGGGGGAGCCATGAGCCATGCGAATGCGTGCCGGGCCTGCGGCGCGAGCCCGGTCCCGGGTGCAACGTCCTGCGGCAAGTGCGGTGCGTCCGTCCCGGTCGGTACGGCTCCCTCGACATTCGCGGTGTCCGTCGGCCCGACACCGGCCACTCCCCCCACCCCCACGGTCCCGCACACGACGGGCTTCGCCGGCCGCCGGCCCGTCGCGCCGCAATGGGGCGGCGGCCGGAACCTGACCCGGTACCTGTGCGCGGCCGCGTACCTGGACCGCGAGTACGCCAGGGCGCTCATCCGACAGGTCGCCGCCGAGCCCCATCTGAGTGTGGCGGCCGCCCCGGCCTGCGACGTCCCGGTGGTGCTCCGGCACGCCTACCTGGCCAACGCACGCCGCCACGCCCGGGATCTCGTGCTCGCCGTCCTGTTCCTGCTGATCTTCGTCTTCACCTTCGTGGTGGGCGATGCGCCGATCATCCTGCTGGCGCTGTTATTCGCCTGGGTGACGATGCTGTCCTTCGAACTGTCCACCCGGTACGGCCGCTGCCTTCAGAGCCTCCATCCGGACCGGTTCGACCCCCAGGACGCGCCGCTGCCCCCCAACAACGGCATCGCGGCGCGGCTCGGCGAGATCGGCGCGTACGCCGGCGGGAACACCACCGCGTACAGCGGCTACTCGCCGTTCATCGGGTACGGGTCCGAACTCGAATCGTGGTCCTTGTCGTTCGACGTCACCAGGTCGGGCCGGAAGGGGACCAAGCCGCAGAGCTTCGACGTGAAGGACCTCTACGACCACATCGGCCGGCGGGTCGGCGCCCTGTCGCTGCCCTGCCTGGAGATCGAGGAGCGGGTCTTCGTCGACGGCTCGGTCCTCCTGGGCGACAAGCGCTTCCTGCCGGACCCGCTCGGCCGGCCGGTCGCCCGGCTCTCCCCGACACAGCTGGACGCGCTGAAACGGACGCCCGAGGAGGGGGCCCGGCCCTACCTGGCCGTGCACTCCACCGGCTGGGGCGGCGAGTCGGTCACCTCGCTCTTCCTGCGCTTCTTCCGTTCGGACTCCAACCTCTACGTGGAGGCCGTCCAGACGGTGCTGCATCCGCTGCGCGACCGCTACCGGCTCGTCGACACCCTCATGCCCCACCCGTCCCCGCGCGATCTCGCCCTGCTGATCGCGGAGACACTGGCCAGCACCCTGTTCGTGCTGCTGGCCTCGCCCGTGCGCGCGGTCGTGGGGTTCTTCCCCGACTACGGGATGCGGTGGCGGCTGCGCCGTCAGGACCGACTCATCACCAGGCTGCGGCGGTTCGACTACGGCGCACGACAGAGCGTCCGCCAGAAGGCCGCGGACGCGCATCACCAACGCTACTTCCAGAAGGCCGACAGCGGCATGGTCCTCAAGACGGTCGAACGGCGCGTCCTGGACGCCCTCGTCGAGTTCGCCGAAGCGCATGACATCGACGCCGGTGAGCTGATCCAGCGTCAGGAGATCATCATCAACAACGGCATCATCGCCGCTGGGGGAGCGAGGGTGGAATCCAGCTCCGTCGCGTCCGGCGACCGGTCGCGGATCGCGATGAACATCCTCAACAAGATCCCCCTGGTGAACCTGGACTGATGACCACGAAGGAAAAAGAATGAGGCAGCGCATGCGGAGCAACCACGGGATCATCGCGACCAGCGGCTCGACCGTCGCCGGCAACGCGGTCGCCAGCGGCGAGAACGCGAAGGCCGAGGTCCACGACAGCGGACTGGGCCAGTCCGACGGCGGACGGCAGCGGTCGCCCCAGGAGATCGGGGAGCTGGTCTCCCGGCTGATCGACGAGCTCGGCCGGTCCGAACACCCCGACCGCGCCGACCTGATCGAGGCGGCCGAGGACGCGCGCGAGGAGCTCACTTCGGAGACGCCGCGCAGGGGCAAGCTGAAGCTGTTCGCCAAGGCGCTGGTGGACTCGGTGCCGGGGTTCACGGCGCTGGCCTCCCTGGCGGTGACGATCGAAGAGGCGATCCGCGGGCTGTAGCCGGGCGCACGCACCACGCCGGGATCGATCTTTGGGGCGTCCCGAACGGGACATCCGGAGGGGGGAGGGACCATGCCGTCCTGCGCGTACTGCGGCGCACCGCGCGCGCACTCCGCAGCGGCCTCGTGCCCCGACTGCGGAATGCCGTACGAGAGCGGCGCGCCGGGCGCTACCGGTCGGCCCCTCGGCCCCGCCGGGACCGGTTACGTCCGGGTGGGGCCCACCGTCCTTCCCCTCTGGCTGTTGTGGCTGGTGGCAGCGTTGCTCGTGGTGGGCGGCGGGACGGCCTGGGCGCTTCTCGCCTCGTCCTCCGAGCCGTCGCCCACAACGGCCGGGGGCGTCCCGTCGGCCGACCCGTTTCCGGGCGCGGACACCGGCACCGCGCCGCCCGCCGACGGCGTTCCACCGACGTACGGCGGCCTTCCCACCACGTCGGACCCTTTGCCTTCCCCCGACTTCCCCTCCCCCGACGTCCCGTCACCCTCTCCCGACGACGCGAGCGTGATCGTGACGGAGTACTACCGGGACATCAACGACCATGACTTCACCGCGGCCTGGGACCTCGGCGGCAAGAACATCGCCGGCACCTCCTACGCGGAGTGGCTGGCCGGCTTCCGCACGACGGAGAACATCGAACTGAGTGCGGTGAACACCGAGAGCTCCGGAGAGGTCGGGGCCGTGCTCCGCGCGCTCCAGAGCGACGGTTCGGTGAAGCTCTACCAGGGGACCTACACCGTGTCGGACGGCGTGATCGTCAGCGCCCACATCTCCGAGCGGTGACCGCCCTTGGTCGTTCACTGGAATCGTGCGTAGAGATCGCGGTCACGCCACGCGTCGGAGAACGCATCCAGCATCGCTTCGTGGAGTCGAAGGTCGCTCACCTTGTTTGTGGGATCGGCGATCCTGCTGCGGAGCGCTCGCTCGACCGCCGGCCACCGCAATTCATGCATGGTAAAGGAGACCAGTTCGACGACGCCTTCCCTGAGGGAATCGAGCAGGGAGACGATCTGGGTCTCGAACTGCCTTCGCAGGTCGGGGTGTTGCTCCAGTACCGCAAGGGCCCGCTCCAGGTGCGGCTCAAGGATCTCAACCCCGCACGAAGCCTCGGCGGTGTCCACGACGTCTTGGACGACGGCCCGAAATTCCGTGACGGGATCAGCAGTCGGGCCTTCCCCATGCGGCGACGTACTTTCCACTGGCTTTGAGTCCATTCCTGTTGAACGCCGACACGGCTGCCTGCTCCGCATGGATCCCATAGGGCCGGTAGTGCCCCGACTTGTTGTCGAGGTAGACGACCTCGCCCCCCTTGGTCTTGAATTCGCCGGCAGCCAGGACTCGCTCGCCCCGGGCCAGGCTCACATGGCCTGCGGTTCGCTTCCCGATGACGAGTTCACCGTTCTCCAGCACCACGTATGCGTAATTGCCCGATCGGCCAAGGACCGATTCCGGGGGAATGGGCTTGAACCACTGGGGTTTGTCGTCATGGATCAGGTTCGGGAAGGAGCGGGGGTCGTCATCGCTGCTGTCGACGGGGATCAGCGCCCCGCCGGTCGGCACAGCGTACGCGTGGTGACTCCGGCCACCACGGATGTCGGCGGCGAGGCGGCCGCGCGCGTCGCCCGACGCAGGGGAGGCAGCGCTGAGGGTCGCCTGCTCCAGGGGACGGCCGCCGGTGAGACGGTCTCCGGTACGGCCGTCGGTGAGACGGTCTCCGGTGAACTGCGCGGCGGCGGGAGTCGTGGAGTTCCTACGGGTTGCGCACGGTCCGCCGCGCTCCCGCTGCACCTGTCTGACGAGCCTGTCCACTTCGCCGACGGCCAGGGCCGCGGCGTCGATCACGGGGGTGGCCACGTAGGGGAAGCGGTAGGGGACGGGCTGTCCGCCGGAGGCCCGGGACTCCGCTTCGGCCTGCGCCTTGTACTTCGCGTTGACGGCGGTGAAGACCGCGCCGGCGCCGGGATCCGAGCAGGACAGGGTGCCCGACACCGTGTTGCCGGTGATCGGAAGCGTGCTCGGCGAGCTGGTGCATCCGCCGGCGTCCTGGCCGTCGATGGTCACGGTCGCGCGCATGGTGGCGGTGACCTCGCCGCCGATGAGCCGGGTCTTGGCGTCGGAGGTCAGCCGACCGGTGAACGCCTGGTTGACCGTGCAGCCCCCGGGGCCACAGTCGACATTGCCTCCGGTGGTGCCGAGCGTGAAATCGACGCCGCGGTCCACGGCGTCGGCGAGCTGCCGGGTGTCCGTCTCCAGGGTGTCGTACAGCGCGTCGGCCCGGCCGCCGGACACCGGAGACAGGTCCATCCCCTGCGAGTCGCCCTTCTCCAGGGGGCCGGTGGTCACCTGCGGGATCGCGGAGGGCGACGCGCCCTTGTGCAGCCCGTGGAGCTGCTCCTTGAGCCGGCCGGACAGGTCATAGGGTTCCAGGCGCAGGACGCGGTAGGGCTTGTTCCTGCTGATGAGGAGGCTGCCCGCCGGGGTGTCGGCGCGCAGTGCCGGCACCCCGCGCACCCTCTCCGACTTCAGGCCCGGGTCGTTCGGGTCGGGCAGCGTCTTCAATTCGTCCACGGCGTCCGAGAGTTCGGCCGCCAACTCGGCCGGCGGCAGGAACTGGGCCAGCACGGGGTTGAGGACATGGGAATCCCCCTGGTCGGCGAGGCTCCATGTGCCGGGGGCGTCGGGGTCCTGCTGCTTTCCGTCCGGCTTCTCGTAGGGCTTGGCCTTCTTCCAACGGGTGTAGGTCTTGCCGCCGATCCGGAGGACGTCCTGGTCCAGGTCCCTCACTCCGTCGCCGGTGGATCCGAACAGGACGCCGGACGGGGTGACGGTGATGTCCCGCTGGGTGACGCCGGCGACGGCCGTGTCCTTGTAGTGCAGTACCCGGGCCGTCGCCAGAGCGGCCAGGGCCTGGTCGAAGGGCACCTGGTTCCTCGGGCGCTTCGCGGCTGCCTGGTGGGAACCCTCGGGTCCGCTCGATCCGTTGCGTGTGATCAGCAGCCCCGCGACGACGGCGACGACGGTGCAGAGGGCCACGAGTACCGCCAGCCGCGGGCCTCGGGGGCGGTTGAACGCCACGGCCCCCGCCGTGGCGGGACGCCCGTGGCTCGGCCACCCGGGCGGCTGCGGACCCGCGGGAGGCGGCGGAGGCGCGGTTGCGGGGCGGGGCTGCGCTCCGCCGACCCACGTCGAACTGCCTGATGCGGCCGCCGCGGGCGGAGCGGACCGGGCGGACGGAGCGGACCGGGCGGGCGGAGCGGGCCGGGCGGGCGGCGGTTGTGTCGTCGGCGGCAGGGGCGGTTCGCCCAGAGGTGGGGGCACGGCACGGGGAGTCTGCCGCCAGGTGGGCAGTTTCGGCCCGTTGGATCCGTTCTGCCAGTAATGGTCCCCCACGGTGACTCCCCCGAGTCGCTTCCGTCCGTCCTCGCCCTTTGGGAAGATACGGCATCAGGGGGAGCGCTCCTAGAGAGCAACCCGCCTGATGTGCAAGCAAGTTGACATGTGAACAGAAACGGGGGAGACGAATCCGTATGGCGGAGACGAGGGGTGTACTGCTGCCGGCGTATGTGCTGGCTGACGAGTCGGGATCGATGGGGCCGTACCGGCAGGAACTGGCCAATGGCCTGATCTCACTCTGCGAGGGGCTGCGGGCCGAGCCGATGATCGCGGCCAAGCTGCGGTTAGCGGTGCTGGGCTTCTCCGATGACGTGCAGGTGCGTCTCGCGGTGGCCGACATGCGCACGGAGACCTCCCTGCCCCAGGTGGTCATCCGCGGCCTGACCAACTACCAGGCGGTGTTCGACGATCTGCTGGGCCGGATTCCGGCCGATGTGCAGTGGCTGCGCGGCGAGGGGTACAAGGTCCACCGCCCGGTCGTGTTCTTCCTCAGCGACGGCCAGCCCACCGACGGCGGGAGCTGGCGGATGCCGCACGCCAGGCTGATCGACAAGTCCCAGACGCCGACCGCCCCGAACATCGTCGCCTGTGGGATCGGTGACGCCCAGGCCGCCACCATGGTCGAGGTGGCGACCCGGCCGGAGTTCGCCTTCGTCGCCAAGCCCGGGACCGACATCGGACAGGCGGTCGCCGAGTTCTTCCACGCGCTGACCGCGAGCCTGGTCGCCTCGGGACAGGCACTGAACTCGGGCAGCCCGCAGTTGGTAGTGAACCGGCCGGATCAGTTCACCATGGCGATCGACGAGGTCTGACCGTGCACCCTCACCACAGCGACGGTTCCGCCGCGGCGCCGCTCCCGCCGGCCGCACCGGAGCCCGCGCCCTGGCGCCGGATCACGGTGGGAACGCCCGGCCCCGAGTTCGAGGCACGACCGCCGGGCCAGTACGCCTTCGACTTCCCCGACACCGAATGCGACGGCTGGTCGTCTCCCTCCCTCACGCTGCGGTTCGCCTCGGTGCGCGGCGCCAAACACCGCTACTACCGACAGCCGCGCCAGGACTCCGCACGCGCCGCGGTCCACGAGCCCACCGGCAGCATCGCCTTCGCCGTCGCCGACGGCGTCTCCAGCGCCGTGAACTCCGAGTTCGGCGCCGTCGAGGCATGCCGGGCCGCGCTGGAGCGGATGCTCCAGCTGCTCTCCCAGGACCAGGGACAGCTGAACTTCCGGGAAGTGGCGCAGCACGCCGCCGAACGGCTGCGGGAGCTGGCCCAGTGGCGGCTGGACGGGAAGGAGCCCGAGGTGGGCGAGGTGGCGGGCCTGTACGCCACGACGCTGGTGGCCGGTGTGGTGCGCCCCGACCCCGCGGGCCCCGTCGTCGAGCTCTGCCGTATCGGGGACTCGGGCGCCTGGGTGCTGGATTCGCCCAGTGGGCGGTACCAGCCGCTGGTCGGCTCGAAGACCGGTTCGGACTCCCTGTTGGTGTCCAACGAGGTGACACCGCTGCCCCATGTGCCCGATCCGCTGGAATGCCTCAGCGTCCGCCTGACGGCACATCAGGCACTGCTGGTCGGCAGCGACGGCTTCGCGGACCCGCTCGGCGACGGCGACGGCCTGGTCGGCGCCCTGTTCGCCCACCACCTCGCCGCACCGCCGCCTCCGCCGTGGCTGGCGCACCTGTTGGACTTCTCCCGGGAGACCTTCGACGACGACCGGACCCTCCTGGTCGTCTGGCCGCACGCCCCGGCAGGTCCGCGATGACGCCACCGCGCACACCGGTTGTCGAACACGACACGCTCACCCTGGGGCGCCAACTCGGTCAAGGCGGCCAGGGCACGGTGTACCAGGTGCCCAACAAGAAGATCAATGAGGCCGATGGCGGCGGCTGGGACGTCGCCTACAAGGAGTACGGCGCCGCCGTACTGCCCGACCTCGACGCCGCCGCGCTCGCGTCACGGGTGGACCTGCTCGGCGAGTTGAGCGCCGCGGAGGGCCGATGGCTGTGCGACAAGACCGCCTGGCCCGCGGCGGTGGTGGAACGCCAGGGCAGCGCCTGCGGGTTCCTCATGCGCGCGGTACCCGACCGCTTCCACTTCACCTTCCGGAGCCTGACCGGGACGACCTCGGGAACACGGCGCCTGGCGAACCTGGAGTTCCTGCTCAACGACGACTCCTACGTCGCGGGGATCGGCCTGGCCGTCAGCGAACGCGACCGGCTCGTGCTCCTGGCCGACCTGGCGGCCACGCTCGCCCGGCTCCACCGCATCGGCATCACGGTCGGCGACCTCTCCCCGAAGAACCTGCTGTTCACCACCGACCCGCAGCCCGAGTGCTTCCTCATCGACAGCGACGCGATGCGACTGCGGGGCGTCACCGTGCTGCCCCAGGCCGAGACGCCCGACTGGCAGGTCCCCGCCGGCGAGGAGAAGGCGACCCGGGCGAGCGACGTCTACAAGCTGGCACTGCTCGCCATCCGGCTCTTCGCCCGCGACCAGACCGCCACCGACCCCGCCGCGCTGACCGCGCTCAGCCCGCAGCTGGGCGACCTGGCCCGCTCCGGCCTCAACCCGGACCCGGCCCGGCGGCCGACACCGGCGGTGTGGGCCGAGCAGCTCACCGCGGCCAGCACCACGGCATCGACCACCCCCGTCACCGCGCCGGGCCGCCGGCGCGCGTCCGGACGGCCCTCCGCCCCGTCGTCTCCCCGCCCCGGCACGGGGCACCCACCACGCACCACGTCCCCCACCACGGGGGCGACGGGACCGGTCCAGAACCCGGGGGCCAGGGCTGCTGCCGGTGTCATCGCCGCCATCGCGGCCCTGATCCTCGTCGTGGTGGTGATCGGGAACAACCACGATTCGTCCGACACCGCGTCCGACACCTCCTCGCCGTACACCCCTTCCGCCAGTTCCTACTCCCCCGACCCGGATCCGACGACGTACAGCCCGTACCCGGACCCGACCACCTACTCCCCCGAGCCCGATCCGACGACGTACAGCCCCGAACCCGACCCCACCACCTACTCCCCCGAACCCGATCCGCCCACCTACTCTCCCGCCCCGCCCCCGCCACCCCCGCAGTACTACGGCTCCATAGCCGTGGGGCGCGACGGCAGTATGGGCAAGGCCTGGGACTACAGATCCGTCAGCGCCGCCGACCAGGGAGCGCTGAGCAGGTGTTCCGGCGTCGGCTGCAAGGTCCTGGTGAGCTTCGTCAACGGCTGCGGCGCCATCGCCTTCAACCCCAACACCAACCAGTACTGGGGCGGCAGGGGCGACACCGCGACCGAGGCCGAGCAGAACGCCATCTCCCATGCGGGCGGCGGGCGTTGGCTGACCTACGTGTGCACGACACGGTATTGAGCGGGGTCGGTCGGGCGGAGCACCGACCGTGAACGCGGAAGGGCGCCGGCCCACGAGGTGTGGATGCCTCCCACCCGTGGTGCCGGCGCGCCCGGCGGGCCTGCCGCCTCGGCCTCCTCGGCGGTTCAGACGCCGTAGCAGGCGAAGAAACTGCCGTGCCGGTGTTTGCCCGAGTTGCAGGACCGGTGTCGCTTACTGACCGATCCGTCGCTGTGGTACTGGGTTCCGTAGAAGTCCACCCAGCCGACCCACCACCAACCGTAGACGCGCTTCCAGTCGTTGGGCGACGCTATGACCCCCGTGCACACCGGCTGCCCGTACTGGTTATGACCACACAGCTGGAACTCGTCCGAGACCACGGTGTGGACGCTGGCCTGGATGGGGGAGGCGGCGGCGTGTGCCGACGGAGCGCTCAGCAGCGCGCCGGCCATCAGCCCGGCGCCGACCGCTGTCACCGCCTTGTGGGCGAATCGCATGGTGCATCGTCTCCTTTCGCTGGGATGCCGCGATACCGGCCGTCCCTGGGCGCGTAACAGGCTCTCCGGGCCGGCGGGGGGAACGCGATGCTTTCAGCGGGGGCTGAATGGTTCGTGCATCGACCGGGGCCGACGGGTGACCGAGGCCGACGTGAGTCGGACCGCCCGGTCACCCGTTGCGGGGGATCCGCCCGCGCGCGAGGGGCCGGAGAATCGAGACAGGAGGGGCGTACCCGGGGGCGGTATCCGGGGCGGTATCCGGGGGGCGTGGTTCAGGGAGGCGTGATGTCCGTACCGGCCGGTTCCCCGTCACAGCGCGAGCGCGCCGACGCCCAGGACGTCCTGGGCGCGGTGGGCGGCTCCTGGCTCTGGGCGCTCGGCTTCGCCCTGGTGACCCTCGTGCCGGGCATCCTCCTGCTGGTGTGGCCGAACGAGACGCTTCAGGTACTGGCCGTCATCATCGGACTACAGCTGTTGCTGGCGGGTGTCTTCGGCTTCGTCCGGGCGTTCTCCAGGGACGCCCGCCAGGGCGGCAGGGTGGCCGGAGTGCTGGTCGCGCTGCTGGCGTTGCTCGCCGGGGTGCTGTGTCTGCGGCATCCGCTCCAGACGATCGCCGTGCTGTCGCTGATCGTCGGCCTCTACTGGCTGTTCGCGGGCATTCTGACGGTGTTCGTCGCCCTCGCCGACCGTGAACTCACCCATCGCGGCCTCACCTTCGTCGCCGGGGCGCTCGGTGTGGCGGCGGGGATCGTCGTCCTCGCCTTCCCCGTGGAGTCCGCGGTGGCGTTGGCGTGGCTGCTCGGCCTGTGGCTCGTCGTGCTCGGCGTCCTGGAGTTGGTGGTGGCGTTCGCCCTCCGCTCCGCGCTGCGCGGGGCGGCGGGGGCGCACCGGACCTGAGAGCGCGGCGCGGCGGCGGTCCGTGCGCTCAGTGCTGGAGCGCGGCCTTGACGACCACGATGAGCAGCCCCAGCAGCATGTTGGCGGCCCCGGCGGTCAGCGTGAGCGACGCGGGCGCGCCGGCCCGCGTGGTGGCGGCCATCGCCCATCCGACCTGTCCGACCAGGGCGACCGCCAGCGCCAGCCAGGCCACTCCCCCGTAGTCGAGTCCGATCCCTCCGGCGATCGCCGCCGCGACGGCCGGTGGCACGGCCGCCGCCACGATCGGGCGCTCGTCGCGGCACACCCTGCGGATCTCCGCTCGGTGCCAGGGGTGCTGCACGATGTGCGCCCCGAAGAGCCGGGCGAAGACGTGCGCGGCCCAGAACACCGCGCCGGTGCACAGCAACAGGAGTGCCAGTCCGAGCCACGGGGCCGGGCCGAGCGCGCCGGCGCCGACGACCACGGACGCGGCGAGCAGCGAGCCGTAGACCGCGCCGCTGTAGTCGACCCGGGCGGCCTCGGCCGGCGGCGGCACCTCCGGGCGCTGCGCCCGGTCGTCGTCGGTCACGTCTTCCAGGGTCGCCGAGGAGGCCGTGCCCCGCACGGGCACCGGGCGCGGTCGGGTACCGGGTGCGGCCCAGCATCGGGTGCGGCCGGGTACCGGGTGCGGTAGGGGCGGCCCTGATCAGTCGGTGCCGCGCTGTGCCGTGGCCCGGCCCCGGGTCAGCGCCAGGCTGCGCACCCTGCGCCAGTTCAGCGGGGGCGCGCCACGCGGTACGCCGGGGCGGTGACGGGGCACCCGTACGCGCAGGGCGCCCGGTTGGATCCGGCAGTGGACGGGGGTGGGCAGGGTGAGGGCCTCGCCGTCGACCCCGGCCTGGACAACCTCGGCGTCGGCGTCGACGACGACCTCCTGGGCGGTGAGCGAGGTCAGCCCCGGGCCACGGCTGCCGCGCAGGAGCCAGGCGGCCTGCACCGCGTTGTCGACCTTGACGCCGAGCACTCCCAGGACGCCGGTGTCCAGCCGGTCACGGCGCCCCAGGCCGGCCGCGTCCCCCATCCGGTAGGGGTTGTTGCTCACCAGGACGGCCTGCGGCTCGTCGATGGTCGTGGCGTCGGCGCGCACGGCGAGCCGCGGGCCCACGTGGTGGGTCAGCAGCTCCGGCAGCGTCTGGAGGATCGTCCGGGCCTTGTCGTCGCGGTAGGCCGGGCTCTGCACCACGGCCGCGTAGGCGCCGAAGGAGGCGTTGTTGACGAAGACCCGCCCGTCGCCGTCGGCCGGGGGCACGCCCACGCCGATGACGCCGAGGTCGACGTCGAGCTCGACGCCGTCGGTGAGGGCCTCCAGGCACCGTGCGGGGTCCGTGCGGTCGAGGCCGAGGTCCATCGCGAAGTGGTTGCGGGTCCCGGCGGAGATCACCATGAACGGCACACCGCGCTCCGCCGCCACGGCCGCGACCTGTGCCTGGGTGCCGTCACCGCCGGCGACACCGAGCAGGTCGGCACCGCGGTCGACGGCGCTCCGGGCCAGCTCGGCGACGTCCTGAGGGTGCTCGGGGTCCAGCACGGCGACCTCGGCACCGAGCGCCTCGGCCTTCTCCACCAGCTGGAACCTGCCCACCTTCCCGCCGCCGGAGCGTGGATTCATGATCAGGAAGGGCCGGCCGAGGGGTCCTGCCGGGCGCTCCGGCGGGCCGACCGGGCCGGACTCCGCCACCAGCGCGGCCCGTCCGGTGGAGACCGCCAGCGACCACAGCGCCAGCGAGACCAGGACGACCCAGAGCAACCCCTCGGCGATGTAGAGCACGACGACGGCGAGGGGCGCCAGCGCCACCAGTACCAGCGCCAGCGCCCGCGCCAGACCCCGGTGCGAGAGCACCCACCACACCCCCGCGGCCGTGAGCGCCAGCCCGGCCACGCCCACCCCGACCAGTGCCAGGCTGCGGAGCCCGGCGAACACCAGCAGCACCAACAGGGCCGCCGTGCCCGCGGTCAGTGCCAGGCGGGCGATCCAGCGTCTGTCCACACCTGCCCTCCTCCCGCCGCGCCCGGACGGACCGCCGGCCGGTGCCGGCGCCGCCCCCGCGTCCCGATTCCACCGGCACCGCGGGCGCCCCGCATCACCCGGTGCGGGCGAGGGGTGGGCGGGGCCGGGCCGGCCGCCGCGGCGTACCGCGGTGCGATCAACGGGCGCGCGCATGACCATGGAAGTCCCCTCACCCTGGTCGTGGAGTCCATGCCCGCAGCCAGTGCCCCGGCGGCTGCCGGCGGCCAAGAGAATCCCCGCGCCGGCGGGCCGTCCCGTCCGGTCGCCGGAAGTCCGCTGGCCCCGACCGGGGATCCGCTGCTCGCCGCGAAGTTCTCGGTACCGGCCCTGGCCGGCGGCTTCGTGCGCCGCCAGCGGCTCCTGGACCGGCTCGGCGACGGCACGGACGGGCCGCTGACCCTGGTCACCGGCCCGGCGGGGGCGGGGAAGACCACCCTCGTCGCCTCCTGGGCGCGCCTGGCGACGCCCCCGGGACCGGTCGTGTGGCTGACGTTGGACGGTCATGACACCCCCGGCGTGTTCTGGGCCTATGTGCTGGAGGGGTTCCGGCGCGGCCTGCTGGTCACGGCCGACGGCATCGGCACGCCGGGCTGCGCCGACCGGGTCGACCGCTCACTGCTGGTCCGGTTCGCCGCCGCCCTGGAACGCCTGCCCACACCGGTGGTCCTGGTGCTCGACGGCTTCGACAAGGTGCCCGGCCGGGACGTGGCGGCCGGCCTGGAGCTCGTGCTGGCCGGTGCGGGGCCGCGGCTGCGCCTGGTGCTGACCGGCCGGGTGGACCCGCTGCTGCCCCTGCACCGCTACCGCACCGAGGGCCGGCTGTACGAGATCCGCGGCTCGGACCTGGAGTTCACCCCGCACGAGGCGGCCGCCCTGCTGCACGGTCACGGCCTGGCCCCCGATCCGGACGTGGTCGGCGCCCTCACCCGGCGCACCGAGGGCTGGGCCGCCGGGCTGCGGCTGTGCGCCCTGGCCGTCCAGCGGTCCGGCGACGCGGCCGGCTTCGCCCGGTCGTTCACCGCCTCCGAGGACGCGGTCGCCGACTACCTGCTGACCGAGGTCCTCGGCGCCCAGCCCGTGGCCACCCGCGAGCTGCTCGCCCGCATCAGCATCCTGGACCGGGTGCACCCCGGGCTCGCCGACGCCCTGACCGGGCGGCGGGACGCCGAGGGCATCCTGACCCGGCTGGTGCACGACAACTCCTTCGTCGAACCGATCACCGGCACCCGCTGGTTCCGGGTCCACCCGCTGTTCACCGGGGTGCTCCAGGCGGAGCTGCGCAGCCGCCGGCCCGGCCTCGAACCGCTGCTGCACCGCCGCGCGGCCCGGTGGTTCGCCGCCTCCGACCGGATCACCGAGGCGCTGGTGCACGCGGCCGCCGGCGAGGACTGGCCGTACGCCGCGGGCACGGTCGTCCGACAGCTGATGGTCGGACAGCTGCTCGCCGGTCCCGACGCCGGGTGGCTGGCCGGGCTGTTCGCCGGTATGCCGGTGGCCGGGCCGGGCGTCGAACCGGCCCTGGTCGCGGCGGCGTGCCGACTGTCCCGGCACGACGCCGCGGGCTGTCGCGAGTGGCTCGTCCGGGTCGGGCAGCGACTGCACCGCGAGGGCGCACGGCACGGGCCGGAGCCGCGGCTCGCCCATGCGCTGCTGCGGCTGCGCTGCGCGCCGTACGGGGACGGCGGGGCCGTGGGGCCGCGGGCCGAGGTGATGGCACGTCAGGTCAGCGAGCTGATGGCGCAGGTGCCGTGGTACCGGCTCAAGGAGCACCCCGAGATCGAGGCGCTGCGACGCGACGGGCTGGCCCGTGCCCGGCTGAGGTGCGGACGCCTCGCCGACGCCCGGGCCGCCTTCGAGGACGCGCTGCGGGCCTGCACGGCGGAGGCGACCGGGCCGGTACGGCACTCCTCCCTGGGGCGGCTGTCGCTGGCCGAGGCCGTGGACGGCGCGCTGACCGCCGCGGCGGACCACGCGCTGGGCTCCCTCTCGCTGGACGACCGGTACGGCATCGGCGAGGACCGGGCGACCTGTGCCGGGCACCTGGCGCTGGCCGTCGTGGCGTCCGAACGGTGCCAACTCCTCACGGCCCGTCACCACTTGGACCTGTCGGAGGCGTTCCCGGACGCCCGGGACGACCCGGTCCTGACGGTCGAGCGGGCCGTGCTGTGGTCCCGGATGGAGCTGGCGCAGGGCCGGTGGGAGGCGGCGGTCGCCCGGCTGGACGGGTGCACCGCGCCCCGCCGTTCGTGGCCGGCCGAACGGCTGGAGATCGCGCGGTCGGCCGCCGCGCTGACCCGCGGCGATCCCGAGGCGGCGGTCCGCGGTCTGGAGGCGGCCGGTCCGGGCGGCCCGTCGTGGACCGTGGCGCTGGCGCTCGCCCAACTCGCCGCCGGACACCGCGACCGGGCTCTGCGGCTCGTCGCGACGGTCGAGGACGGGACCGGGCTGAGCCTGCCCGACCGGCTGCGGCTCCGGCTGCTGCGGGTGCACACCGCGCTGCTGGCCGGCGACCGGGCGGCCGCCCACGCCCTGCTGGCACAGGCCCTGGACGCGGCCGCACCGGAACGGCTGCGGCGGCCCTTCGCGGAGGCCGGGCCCTGGCTGTGGCACCTGCTCCGCCCTCCGGACGGCCCGCCGTCCGCACCGCGCTGGCTCACCGGCGGGTCACCGGAGCCCCCCGCCGGCCCGGTCCTGGTCGAGCCGCTGAGCGCCCGCGAGCGGCAGGTGCTGGCGTGTGTGGCGCGGATGATGTCCAACGAGGAGATCGCCGCGGAACTCCGGCTGTCCGTCAACACCGTCAAGACGCACCTGCGGAGCGTCTACCGGAAGCTGTGCACCTCCCGCCGCCGGGAGGCGGTCGAGCGCGGCCGGGAGCTGCACCTGCTGTGACGCCCGTCCGGCGGTTCCGTCGGGGCAGCCGTCCACCTCACCTTCTGCGGGTGATGCCGTGCCGTCGCGGGGCGGCCAGCATGCGAGACGACGGTTCCCGGCGAGGGCGAGGACGGTGCGCGCATGCGATACGAGTTCCGCGTCACCGGTCGGGTCTCCGCCGCGCTGGCCGACGCGTTCCCCGAGCTGGAGCGGATCCCCGTTCCGCGGCAGACGCTGTTCCTCGGCTCGGTGACGGACGAGGCGCAGCTGTACGGGCTGCTCCTGCGCTTCCAGGACCTCGGCCTGTGCGTCGAGGAGATGCGCCGCCTCCCGGAGTGAGAAGGAGGATGCCATGGCCCCCAACGGTGCCCCGAACCCCGGACACGACGGGCGGCGCACGGCCGCCGTGCGCCACCCGCGCCTGCGGTACGCGGGCGCGTCCGTCCTGCTGGTGCTGGCCCTGCTGCTCGCCCCGTTCGCGGTCGTGGCCGCCTGGGCGAACAGCCAGATCGCTGACACCAGCCGGTATGTGCAGACGGTCGCCCCGCTGGCCACCGAGCCCGCGGTGCAGAACGCCGTGACCGATCGGCTGACCAACCGCGTGGTCGGCAACGTCGACGTCAAGGCGATCACCGACTCGCTGGCCGCGGCCCTCCAGAAGGCCGGTGCCCCGCCGCTCGTGGTGGAGCACACGCCGGCGCTGGCCGGGCCGTTGAAGGACGCGCTGACCAAGGGCGTCCACGCGGTGGTGTCGAAGGTGGTGACCAGCGACCAGTTCGCGGAGGTGTGGGACGCGGCCAACCGCCGGGCGCACGGCGCCGTGGTGAAGGTCCTGACCGGCGAGGGGACCAGCGCGGTCCAGGCGCGCGGGAACACCGTCGTCCTGGACATCGGCACGCTCATCGACAACGTCAAGAAGCGCCTGGTGGACGCCGGGTACCAGCGGGCGGCGAAGATCCCCACGGTGGACCGGACGATTCCGCTGCTGAAGGTCGACAAGCTGCAACAGGCTCAGGGGTTGATGCGGCTGCTCGACGTCCTCGGCAGTTGGCTGCCGGTGCTGACCGTGGCGCTCGCCGCCCTCGGCATCTGGGTGGCGCCCGCGCACCGGGTGGCGCTGCTGACCACCGCGATGGGCTCCGCCGTGCTGATGACCGTGCTGCTCGTCGCGCTGGCGGTACTGCGCGGGGTCTATCTGGACTCCGTCCCGCCCACCACGCTGCCCCGGGACGCGGCCGCCGCCATCTTCGACACGCTGGTGCGCTTCCTGCGGCAGAGCGCCCGGACCCTTCTGGTGGTCTCGGTGATCACCGCCCTCGCGGCCTGGCTCTACGGCCCCAGCCGCCCGGCCGGCGCCGTGCGCCGGACCGCCGCCCGGAGCACCGGTGCGATGGGCCGGGCAGCCGCCCGTCGGGGGCTGCGCACCGGCGGTCTGGGCCAGTGGCTGGACGCCCACCGCGGATGGACCACCGGCATCGTCATCGCCGGCGGCGCACTGGCGCTGGTGCTGTGGAACTTCCCGACCCCCGGCGCGGTGGCCCTGGTCCTGGGCATCGTCGTCCTCGTGCTCGTACTGCTCGGCATCCTCGCGGCGGCCGGCGGCGGCCCACCGGGCGCCGCCCCCGCCCCGGACGCCGAGGCCCCTGGGACGTAGGGGGCATAGGGTGCATAGGGGTCACCGCTCGGGCCACTGGTCCGTCCGATGCCCCGACCGGTGGGCCATTGGTACGGTCACAGGGAGAATCGACGACCGCGAGGAGACCGTTCGAGCATGCCGGTGGACGCCCTGGACGCCAAGATCCTGCGCCTGTTGCTGGAGCAGCCGCGCACCAGCGTGCGGGAGTACGCCCGGGTGCTCGGCGTCGCCCGGGGCACCGTGCAGGCCCGCCTGGACCGGCTGGAGCGAGACGGTGTGATCACCGCGTACGGCCCCCGGCTCTCCCCCGCCGCACTCGGCCACCCGCTGCTCGCCTTCGTACACATCGAGGTCACCCAGGGGCATCTGGAGGAGGTGGCCGAGGCGCTGGCGGAGGTGCCACAGATCATCGAGGCGTTCTCGACGACCGGTGGCGGGGACCTGCTGACGCGGGTGGTGGCACGGGATGCGGCGCATCTGGAGGACGTCATCCAGCGGTTGATCAGCCTGCCGGGAGTGGTGCGCACCCGGACCGAGATGGCGCTGCGCGAGCGGGTGCCGCACCGGATGCTGCCACTGGTCGAGGCGGTGGGCGGGGCCGCGAGGGCGCGCTGAGGGGAGCGTCCCGGGGAGCCCGGCCGGAGCGCGTCTTGGCATGCTGGACGGCATGACCGACTGCCCCGCCGCCCACTTCACGCCCGCCGCCCCGGCCCCGTGCACTCCGGTGATCTTCGATCTCGACGGCACGCTGGTGGACAGCGAGCCGAACTACTACGAAGCGGGGCGCCGTCTGCTGGCCGGCTACGGGGTGACGGACTTCAGCTGGGAGCACCACACCCGCTTCATCGGCATCGGCACCCGCGAGACGCTGGAGATCCTCAGCAGGGAGTTCGGCATCGACGCGCCGATCGACGAGCTGCTGGCCGGTAAGAACCGCAGGTACCTGGAGCTGGCGCGGGCGCACACCGAGGTCTTCCCCGAGATGCGCGCGTTCGTGGAGCGACTGTCCGCGGCCGGGCACCCGATGGCGGTGGCGTCCGGTTCCTCACGGGCCGCGATCGAGGCGGTGCTGGCGGGTACCGGGCTGGACGCGCTGCTGACGACGCTGGTGTCGGCCGAGGAGGTGGCGCACGGCAAGCCGGAGCCGGACGTGTTCCTGGAGGCCGCACGCCGGCTGGGTGCGGACCCGGCCGACTGTGTGGTGCTGGAGGACGCCCCGCCCGGTGCGCTCGCGGCACAGCGGGCGGGGATGCGCTGCATCGCCGTCCCGTACGTGGCGGGCACCGCGGACGACCCGGCCTTCGCCGGTGCGGGGTTGCTGTTCAGGGGCGGCCAGGGGGAGTTCTCGGCCCGGGCCGCCTACACGTGGCTGGCCGGGCCGGTCCCGGCGTCCTGACCCGGTGCCCGTCGTCCGGGCGCGGACGGGGCGTCGCCCTGGAGCGGGGTGACCGGGCACCGGCGGCCGCGCTCCGCGGCAATGCGCGGAGGTGGCCGCCGGTGCCGGCTCACTGAGGGCCCGTCACTCCAGGCCGAGGGACTTGCACTCGGAGGCGAGATCGGCGCAGAGCAGATCCGTCCGGACCGCGCCGTCGCGGACGACGGTGTCCTTCATGTTCTTCTTGGTGACGATCTCCGCCTTGAACAACCGGGCCGGGATACCGGACTTGCTGTCGTTGCCGGCCGTCGTGTCGGTGAAGGAGCTGATGCTCTTCCCCCGGAGCAGCCGGTAGGCGATTTCGGCGGCCGTTTCCGCCTCCGGCCGGACCTCCTTGTAAATGGTGAAGGCCTGGGCGCCGGAGACCAGGCGCTGGAGCGCGGGGAGTTCGGCGTCCTGGCCACCGAGCGGCACATTCTTGATGCCGGCCGACGCGAGCGCCTCGGAGATACCGCCGGCCATGCCGTCGTTGGCCGAGTAGACCGCGTCAAACCCTTGTGCGCCAAGGGAGTTGATGACATCGGTCATCTTCTTCTTGGCCGTGGCCGCGGACCACTCGGGGATGTCCTTCTCGTAAACGACCTTGTGAATCTTGCCGTCGAGGACGTCGTGGGCGCCCTTCTTGTAGGACGGCGCGTTCGGGTCGGTCGGCGAGCCGTTCATCATCACGACGTCGGCAGAGGCCGCCCGGGAACCGAGCGCGGCCAGCAGAGCCTCGCCCTGGAGGCGGCCGATCTTCTCGTTGTCGTAGGACACGTACGCCGCGACGTCGCCCTCGGCGAGCCGGTCGTAGGCGACGACCTGGACGCCCTTCTTGGCGGCCGAGTCCACCCAGCTCTTCGCCGCCTTCGCGTCGACCGGGTCCAGAATGATGACCTTGACGCCCTTCTTCACCAGCGCGTCGAACTGTCTTTTCTGGGTCTCGACTTGCTGCTCGGCATTGCCGTAATCGACCTTGCATTCAAGGCAGAGCGAGGCTATCCGGGAAGAAATGATACGGCGGTCGAACTTCTCGTAGCGGGCCGCTTTGTTCTCCGGGAGAAGCAGACCTATGGCGTCCTTGCCCGCACCGGCGTCCTGCTGTTCCTTCCCGCAGGCCGCCAACGGTGCCGCCAGCGAAAGCGCCACTGCGCCCGTGAGCGCACGCCGCATTATTGCATTCATTTTTTCGGTACCTCCCATGGGGCCGCCTGACCCGGCCCAGAACTCCGGCAGTGAACGTCACCTTCCGCTCCAACGTCAAGAATCGAAGCAATAACGATACGAAAGTGAGCCGCTGGTTGGCCCTCTGAACGACGTTCATCCCTGCGGCCCTACAGAACACTCCTTTCCACACGTACCTCCACTTCCCATCCCTTTCGGTCCACTTGACTCCAATTCCAGCAGCTTTCCACGGATTGGCAGCGATCAGCGCAGATGCACCCTTCGACCCGCCATGTCAAACTTGAGGAGGACGTGGTGCGAAGTGAACACCGCTATGGACTCGGCAACGCACACCGCGACGATCACGGCGGCCAAACTGACGCCGGTGACCGCCGACGGCCGGCTGGGCGGACCGTCCCAGCACCCCGGCCGTCGCGACCCGGCCTATCTACGGCGCCGCGCCGCCCTGGCCGCACCGGCCGAGGGACACCGCGTCGGGGCGCCGTACGCGGCGGTCGCCTACACCGAGGCGGAGCACCGCACGTGGCAGGTGGTGCACCGGGCGCTCGGTCCGGCGCACCGCGCCCATGCGTGCCGTGCGGTGCTCGACGCCGGTGAGGACGCGGACATCCCCGCCGACCACGTCCCGCAGCACGCGGAGGTCAGCGCCGGCCTCACCACCCGCACCGGCTTCGCCTTCACCCTGGCCGGCGGTGTGGTGCCCAACGAGCGGTTCCTGGGGTCGATGGAGCACGGCTACTTCCATGCCGTGCAGTTCGTCCGGCATCCGGCCGTCCCGCTCTACACACCCGAACCCGACGTCCTGCACGATGTGTTCGGCCACGGCATCCACCTGTCGTGCCCGCGCCTCGCGGCCCTGTACCGACTCATCGGCCACGCCGCCAACCAGGTCCGTACCGAAGAGGCCCTCGACGTACTCAGCCGGGTGTACTGGTTCACCCTCGAATACGGACTGATCACCGAGTCCGGCGTCCCCAAGGCCTACGGCGCGGCCCTGTTGTCGTCCTTCGGGGAGATCGGCGCCCATGACCGCCGCGAGGTCCGCGTGCTGGACGTCCGCGACGCGGCCAGCACGCTGTACCGCATCTCCGGCTATCAGCCCGTGCTGTTCGCCGCCCGCTCCCTGGAGCACCTCGAAGACACCCTCGGTGCCTTCTGCGCGGACTTCGACGACGACGTCGGGAGCCGGCTGCGGCTGCCGACCCGCTCCCGCGACCGGGGGTAGCGCTTCCTGGGGCCTGACGTGCCGGACCGTCGGCCCGGACGTCAGTGACCGATCGTCCGGGCGATGTCGAGGGTGAGCCGCTGCCAGGGGTCCCGCGGATCGCGGCCGGTGAGTTCGCCGATGCGGCGGAGCCGGTAGCGCAGCGACTGGGGGTGCAGGCCCAGGGCCCGCGCGGCGGCGTTCGCCGAGCCGGCGTCGAGGTAGGTGGTGAGCGCCGCCATCAGGTGGCGCCGGCCGGGCTGGACGAGCGGCCCGAGAAGCAGGCGGCCGATCCGGTCCGGAGTGGTGGCGGGGCGCCCGCCGAGCAGCGCGAGGACGTGGGCGTCCCCCTCGGTCAGCAGCCGCGCGGGGTGGTGTGCGTGGGCCGGCGCGGCGTCCAGGGCGTCGGCCGCGAGGCGGTGGGCGACGGCGATGCGGTCCAGGCTCTCGCCCGAGACCGCACAGCCGCGCAGGGACCGCTCGTGCAGCACGGCCGGTGCGCTCCCGCCGGCCGCGGCGGGCAGCATCAGGACGATCCGTGAGCCGTGGACGGTCGCCAGCGGCGCGAGGTCCTCGCCCGGGCCGCTGAGCAGTGCGCCGAACAGCTCGGTGGCCGCCTCCTGGGTCAGGCCCGGACCGGTGGCCGCTCCGTCGGCCGGCTCCGCCACCAACAGGCAGTAGGGGTCCGGGAGGTGGACGCCCAGCCGGGCGGCGCGGTCGGTCAGCGCCCCGATGGAGGCGTGCCGGCCGGCGATCAGGTCGTCGAGCAGCAGCCGTAGCGCCCGGTCGCGGTCGGCGGCGAGGTCATCGCTGGTGGCGGTGTAGGCCGAGGCCATCTCCTCGGACAGGGTGTCGAGGGCGGTCAGCGCCATCCGCGCGAACGCGAAGGCGTCCGCCGCGGTCGGCACGGGGGCACGGCCCGCGACCTGGTCGATGAGGACGGTGGTCGCGACGCGGTACGCCCGGAGCACCGCCTGCACCGGCCGGCCGTCGGCGGCCCGCGCCGCCGCGATACCGCGCAGCCGCCGCAGGTCGGCCGGTGTGAGGTCCCCGTCGGTGACCCACAGGTGCAGCATCCGTTCCAGCGCCCAGGCGGCGATGGCCCGCACCTCCTGGAGCCGGCCGTCGTCGAGCGCCGCGTACGCCGGCACCTGCTCGCGGACCGCGGCGATCATCGCGGCGACCACCTCCGGGTCGCCGATCAGCTGCTGCCGCACCCGCTCGCGCCGCTGCCCGGCTCCTTCGCGTTCCTTTGTCACAGGGTGATGATTCCAGCCGCCCGTTGTGCGCACCACGGTGGACGGATCTTGTCACTGTCGCCAGGATCACCAGAGAGCAGGCAGTCTCCGGGACGAGAGGCGGAACGCACGGATGGCGAAGCACTGGGCGGACTTCCAGTACGAGATCTACCTCAACGGCATGACCGGCGCCGTGCCGCGGCTGCCGACGGATCTGACCCGGTTGGAGGAGCTCGCCGCACAGCGCCTCGGTCCCGGACCGGTCGGCTATGTGGCGGGCAGCGCGGGCACCGGCAGCACCGCCGACGCCAACCGGGCGGCGCTGGACCGCCGTCGGATCGTTCCGCGGATGCTGCGCGACGTGCACGAACGCGACCTGTCCGTGGAGGTGTTGGGCCGATCGCTGCCCGCACCGCTCGCGCTGGCGCCGGTCGGCGTGCTGTCGATCATGCATCCGGATGCCGAGCCGGCCGCCGCCCGGGCCGCCGCGGCACAGGGCGTCCCCTACGTCCTCTCCTCCGCCTCCAGCACGCCGATGGAGGAGGTCGCCGAGGCGATGGGCGACGGGGAACGCTGGTTCCAGCTGTACTGGGCGAAGGACCGCGAGGTCACCAGGAGCTTTCTGACCAGGGCGAAGGCGGCCGGCTACACCGCGCTGTTCGTCACCCTCGACACCCCGCTGCTGGCCTGGCGGCCGCGCGACCTCGACCAGGCGTACCTGCCGTTCCTGCACGGTGTCGGCACCGCCAACTACTTCACCGACCCCGCGTTCCGGGCGGGCCTGGCCAAACCGGTCCACGAGGACCCGAACGCGGCCGTGCGGCACTTCGTGGGCATGTTCGCCGACCCCACAAAGACCTGGCCGGACCTGGCGTTCCTCCGGGAGAACTGGGACGGCCCGATCGTGCTCAAGGGCATCCTGCACCCGGACGACGCCCTGCGGGCCGCGGAGGCCGGCGTGGACGGCGTGGTGGTCTCCAACCACGGCGGGCGCCAGGTGGCCGGTTCGGTCGCCGCCGCGGACGCGCTGCCCCGCGTCGCGGCGGCGGCCGGTGACCGGCTCACCGTCCTCTTCGACAGCGGCATCCGCACCGGCGACGACGTCTTCAAGGCCCTGGCGCTCGGCGCGCGGTCGGTACTGCTCGGCCGCCCGTACGCGTACGGGCTCGGCCTGGACGGACAGGCGGGCGTGGAGCACGTCATCCGCTGTCTGCTCGCCGAGCTCGACCTGACGCTGGCCCTGTCCGGCCACTCCCGCCCCACCACCCCGACCCCCGACGACCTCGTCGAGGAGACCGCGTGACCGGCGCCGGCCCCCGCCGTGCAGGCCCGCCCGGCCACCCCCATCACCGACCGACCCACGAGGAGACCGCATGACCGCCGAAGCCACCCCCGTGAAGAACGTCCTCGCGGTCGTCTCGCCGCACGTCGGCGGCCGGGCCGCCGGCGCCGCGCTGAGCGGTGTCTTCCCCGACCGGGCCCGGGTCACCGTCGTCGAGTCGGCCGGCGAGGACCCGGTGGCGCTGCGCGAGGCGCACGTCATCATCACCGGGCTCGGTCCCGTCACCGCGGAGCACCTCGCCGCCGCCCCGGCGCTGGAACTCGTCCAGTGCGCCAGCCACGGCTTCGACTACGTCGACCTCGACGCGGCCCGCGACCGGGGCATCCCGGTCTGCAACATCGGCTCCAGCGGGGCGGAGAAGCAGAACGTCGCCGAGCAGACCTTCGCCCTGATGCTCGCGCTCGCCAAGCAGCTCGTCCCGGCGCACACGGCGCTCGTCGAGGCCGACTGGGCGCTGCCGCGGCTCCAGCAGTCCATCACCGAGCTGTCCGGCAAGACCCTCGGCATCATCGGCCTCGGCCACATCGGTGAGGAAGTGGCGCGCCGCGCGGTCGCCTTCGACATGACCGTCGTCTACACCGGACCGAAGCCGGCCGCCCCGGAGACCGAGGCCCGGCTCGGTGGCGCCCGCTACCTGGCCCTGGACGAACTGCTCCGCACGTCCGACTACGTCAGCCTGCACGCCCCGCTCACCGACGCGACCCGCCACCTCCTCGACGCCGAGCGGCTCGACCTGCTGAAGCCGACCGCCTTCGTCGTCAACACCGCCCGTGGCGCCCTGATCGACCAGGACGCCCTCGCCGACGCCCTGGAGTCCGGCGCCCTGGCCGGTGCCGGCATCGACGTCTTCGACCCCGAACCGCCCACCGCCGCACTGCGCCTGCTCAAGGCCCCGAACGTGGTCCTCTCCCCGCACGTCGCGGGCGTCACCCGGGAGACCCTGGTGCGCATCGCACTGGCCGCGGTACGGAACGTCGCCGACCACCTCCAGGGCGAGCCGCTGCGGGACGTGGTCTCGTAGCCCCGTCCCTCCGGGAGTCGGTGGACGAATCCCTCCGGGAGCCGGTGGCCGACTGCTGGTCGGTGCGCCGGCGCTCGGCGGGTCCGTGGCGCTGAACGACTACTCCGCCGGCGCCAACCGCAGCGCGTGCAGCGCCACGGCGAGGTCGGCGACCGCGCGGGGATCGCGCAGGGAGCGCCCGGTCAGCTCCTCCAGTCGGTTCAGTCGGTAGCGGACGGTGTTGCGGTGGCAGTACAGGAGGACCGCCGCATCGGCCGCCGAGCCGGCCGCCGCGAACCAGCACTCCAGCGTCTCCAACAGGCGGTCCCGCTCGACGGCCGGCAGCTGTAGGACGCGCTCGAAGACCACGCGGGCGATCCGTCCGGCCTCGTCCGGCGCGGCCGCCACCAGCAGGGCGGCCGGGCTGTCGTCGAAGCGCGCGACGCCCCGCGTCCTGCCGCGCACCCCGGTGAGCGCCAGGCGGGCGAGCCGCAGCGCCCGGGGCGTCTCCCGCAGGCCGTGGTAGGAGGGGCTGACGCCCACCCGGGAGGCGTGCGTCCGCTGTAGGGCGCGCAGCACCGCCTCCTCGGCCCCCGGACGCTGGACGGCGACCACGCCGACGTGGAGGTCCGGCAACAGCCGCCAGGCCGAGCGCAGTTGCTCGGCCAGGAGGCGGGCCTCGATGCCGGGCAGCGCCTCCCGGCCGGGGGCGGGCACCTCGGCGGCGACCACCACGTACGGTCCGGTGGTCGGCAGGCCGAGCACATCGGCCGCCTCCCACAGGGTCGTTCGGTCCGTGAGCAGACCGGTGAACAGCGCCTCGACCATCGCCGACCGTTCGCGCTCGCGCTGGAGCACCAGCTCGGAGGCCTCCTCGCGGTAGGCATCGGTGGCCGACGCCGCCAGGCCCCCGTTCACCCACCAGGAGGCCAGCGACATGATCGTGTCGGCGGTGAGGCCCTGCGCGGTGCGGGCCTCGGCGGCGATCTCGGACCAGAGGACCTCGGACCCCACGCGGTAGGCGTGCAGCAGCTCGGCCAACGGGGTGCCGTGCCGGGCCCGTTCACGGCCGGTCTCCTGTGCCGGCGTCATGTCGGCGCTGTGCCCGTCGACGAGCTGCCGCAGCACCAGCTCGCAGTTGCGCCGGCACGAGTCGGTCAACTCCTCGAAGGGCACCTGGGCCATACCGCCGTAGTACGTCACCTCGGCGCGTATACGGCGGGCCATGCGGGTTGCCAGTTCCTCGGTGCGGGTCAGCAACGAGGCCGCTATGGGAGCGATTTCGGCGGGCGAGGCGGGCGTGCGACTCATGAACCGCAGGTTACAAATACTCCCCGGTAGGAAGCGATGCCTTGTGCCGTGGGACAACACGGGTGGTTGTGGTGCTGTGCGTCGGCACATGGCCCGTGGGGCGTGCGACAGCCACGATGCAAGGACGTTACCGGCCGGTATCGGACCGTCATCCGTTGTGCTGACTCCTCAGGGGGAACCGTGCCCAGAACCGCGACACCGCGCACCACGAGAACCGCTGGCTCCGCCGGCACCACCGGCGCCCTGCCCGCCCTCCGCGCCAGGAGGAGCGCATCCGTACTGACCGGTGCCGCGCTGCTCGCCTCCGCGCTCACCGCCACCGCCGTCCCCGCCTCCGCCCACGCCGCCACCCCGACCGGGACCGGGACCGGGACCGGGAAGTTCGTGGCGCTCGGGGATTCCTACGCCGCCGGGGCGGGGGTCCCCGGGCAATCCGCGGGCCTGTGCCTGCGCTCCGACCACAACTACGGCCACCTCGTCGCCGCGGCCCTCGCCCCGTCCTCGTACACGGACGTGACCTGCGCCGGAGCCAAGGTCAGTGCGCTCACCACGTCCCAGACCGACCTCGGGATCGTCGTCAACGGCCCACAACTCGACGCCGTCACGCCCGACACCTCGCTGGTCACCCTGACCCTGGGCGGCAACAACCTCGGCACCTCCGACGTCGGCTTCGTCGACGTCGTGGTCACCTGCACCGCACTCGCCCTCACCAACCCCTTCGGCTCGCCGTGCCGCGACCACTACGGCGACACCCTCGGCAAGCGGCTGGACTCCGCCGCCGAGCAGCTGACCGACGGTCTGCGGAAGCTGTCCGCCAAGGCTCCCCGAGCCAAGGTGGTGGTCGTCGGCTACCCCGCGGTGCTGCCCGACGACCCGAAGCAGTGCCTCGGCAAGATGCCCGTCACGACCGGCGATCTCCGCTTCCTGCGCTCCGTCATGGGCGATCTCAACGACAAGGTGGCCCGGAGCGCGACCGCGGCGGGTGCCACCTACGTCGACACCCTCGGTCCGACGAAGGGCCACGACGCCTGCTCCTCGTCCCGTTGGATCGAGGGGCTCCTCCCGACCTCGCCGGCGGCGCCGCTGCACCCCAACGCCGCCGGCGAACGCGCCATCGCCGACGCGGTGTTGAGGACCCTCGGCCACTGAACCGACCCGGCGGCCACTGAATCGACCCGGCCGCCCGCCCCGTCCGTCCGATGGCGCACCCCGTCACCGTCCGGCCCGCTCCTCGGGCCGGGCGGTGACCCGTGCCACCCGCGCCTCGGCCCGGCGGCCGGCCCGGCCGTCAGCTGCCGGGCGGACGGAAGGCGATCTCGCGCCGGACCGCCTCGTCGATCTCCTCGACGCCCAGCAGCGGGGTGGTCTTGGACTCGACCGCCCCGGAGGCACGGACCGTCATCGCGACGGCGGCCATCGACAGGTGGTCGGGGAAGTCGATGATGCAGTACAAGTCGGTGTCGCCGTACGCGAAGTACATCGCCTCCAGCGTGCCGCCGCAGGATCTGACCACCTGCTCGACGACCGCCCTGCGACCACTACCGCCCTCGGTGAGCAACCCCTGCATTCCCTCGGGGGTGTAGCTCGACTGCACCAGGTACTTCGGCATCCCGCTCTCCCGCACGTCGTATGGATCACTGCCGGTCCGGCCCAACCCACTGTGGCCCATCACCGCACGGGACGGTCCGTTATGTTCCGCCGAACGGACGCGCCGTGCCGGGCCGCCCACCCTCCGCATGCGCGGGAGCGCAGGACGTGAGACCCCTGTGGACACGCCGCTGCCGGGCGCACACTGGAGGTGTGCGCACCGCGGGCCGGAGCGACCGGGCGTCCGCCCGGCCGGCCCGGACCGCGAGAGCGGGGGTGCACCATGAACGGTCCATGGCGGCTCGGCCCCGGCGGTTGGGTGTGGGACCCGCCGCCGCGTCACCCCGAGTCGCAGCGGTGGCAGCCGACCGTCCGCGGCCGGGCGAAGGAGCACATCTGGCTGGTCATCGGCCCGGACGCGCCACCCGCGATCCGGGACCTGTGCACCGACGCGCCGTGCCGGGTCGACTGGCGCGCCGGCGACCTGAAGCGACGCGCCTTCCTCGACGTCGCGCAGCACCGCTACATGTTCACCGACACCGGGGAGACCCGTCCCAGCGCCGCCGGCAGCCCCCTGCGGATCTTCCGCTACGCGGGGGAGATCGGCGCCGGCCGGGTGAAGCACTCCTGAACGCGTCCTCAGACGCGACCGAGCAGGAGCCCGCTGCGCTTGAGGCGGCCGAGGTAGGTGTCCAGCATCGCGCTGTCCACCGGCGGGCAGGAGGACTGCCACGACGGCCAGAGCTGGTCGGTGCGGGTGCGGGTCGGGGGCGAGCCCGAGGAGGGCGATGGTGCGGGTGACCGTGTGGGCCGCCAGCAGGGAGTTGCCGCCCGCGGCGAAGAAGTCGGTGCCGTCGGAGACGTCCGTGCCGAGCACCTCGGCCGCGGGCAGCCGGCCCGACAGGTAGCTGTGGAGTCGGGCCGGCTCAAGGGGGGTTGGCGGGGTCCGCCGGGGTGGCGAAGGCGGTGAGCCCCTTGCCGATGCCGTCGTTGCCCTGGACTAGCACCGGGGCCTCGGCGACATCGGCGTGCCCGCGTAACAGGGCCTCCACCGCGCCCAGTTCGACCCGGAAGCCGCGGACCTTGATCTGGCGGTCGGTGCGGCTCAGGAACTCCAGCGTGCCGTCCGCAGGCAGGCGCCCCAGATCTCCGCTGCGGTAGAGACGGAGGGTCTCCTCGGACGGGGTGCGGTGGGTGACGAAGGCCCGGGCGGTTTCGTCCGGCCGGTCGAGGTACTCCAGGGCGAGGCCTGCCCCACCGATGTGGATCTCCGCCTCCTCACCGACATCGGCCGGGGTGCCGTCGGCGTGCGAGGACCGGGGCGACCGGCCCGTACTCGGCGCGGAGCTTCTCGTAGACGACCACGAGGTCGGCCTGGACCTCGGGGGCGTGCAGGCGGTACAGGCCCTCGGGGGCGCGGCCGTGTGCCGGGCAGCCGGGTGGCGGAGCCAGGTGGTAATCGGTGGGCTGCGCGGGGTGGTTGGCGGTCACGAGGGCTCCGAGGTGTGAGCGAAGGAGCGCAGGTAGCGCATCAGTGTGATCAGGACGTCCCGGCTCGACTCCCGTTGGCGGGCGTCGCACACCACGATCGGCACCTGCTCCGGCAGGTCCAGTGCGCCGCGCAGCTCCTCGGTGGCGTAGGAGGAGGCGTCGGGGAAGGCGTTGACGGCGATCACGAACGGTACCTCGGCCTCTTCGAGGCGGCCGATCACGTCGAAGCTGACTTCGAGCCGTCGGGTGTCGACCAGGACGACGGCGCCGAGCGCGCCTTCGAAGAGGCCGTTCCACAGGAACCAGAACCGCTGCTGGCCGGGCGTGCCGAACAGGTAGAGCACCAGCTCCTCGTTCAGGCTGATCCGGCCGAAGTCCATGGCGACCGTGGTCGCCGTCTTGCGCTCGATACCGGAGACGTCGTCGACGTCGGCGCTGGCCTCCGTCATCGTCTCCTCGGTCGTCAGCGGGCGGATCTCGCTCACCGAATGGACGAGGGTGGTCTTGCCGACGCCGAACCCGCCGACGATGACGATCTTGACGGCCGTGGACACCGTCGACGGCAACTGGTCCTCACGCCGAGGCTCCGTCACGCTGTCAGAGCTTCTGGAGACCATGGATAACCGCCTCAATCAGTGCTATGTCGGGGTGTTTTGCGGCCGGTACGCGGGCCTCCACCCGCCCATCGGCCAGGAGATCGTTCAGGAGCACGCCGACCACGCTCGCCGGTAGCGCTAAATGCGCGGAGATCTCGGCGACGGAGAGCGGCGTCCGGCAGATCCGGAGGATGGCGGCGAGCTCGGGCTGCATACCCAGCTGCGAGTCCTCCCGAGCAACGATCAATGTGACGAGGTCGAGCTCGGCCTGCTCGTCGCTCTGCGCGCGGCCCCCCGTGATCACATACAGCCGCTCGGGCCCGCCCTCGTCCCAGTCTTGACCGGATTTGCTCACTGCATCAGCCCGTCGGCCCGCGGCGGGCTGGTGAGGTGGGCACCTATCCGGGCGACGAGGTCGCGCATGCACTGTCCGACGAGCCCCGCGTCCACGCCGTCGTCGGCGAGCACCGCCAGGTGGGCGCCGGCGCCGGCGGCCATCAGGTACATGAAGCCGCCGCTGACCTCGATGACGACCATCCGCATCCGGCCGTCGCTGTGCGGGAACTCCGCGGCGACCGCGCCGGACAGGCTCTGTAGTCCGGAACCGATGGCGGCGAGGCGATCGGCGGTGTCCGCGCTGGTGTCGTACCGGGCCATGCACAGGCCGTCCGACGACAGCACCACGATGTGACGGGTCTGGGGGACGCTCTCCGCGAGGTCCTTGAGCATCCAGTCCATGTCCGCACGCTGTTGCATCGGTCATTCACCCTTGTCTGACGTGTCGTTGCTGGTACGGGCGGGTGCCGATGTCCGCCGTTCGCCGGAGAGGCCACTGTGCAGTTCGGCCATCCAGACACCGGGGGCCGGTTCTTCGTGCGCGGTCTCCGCCGGGCCCGGCCTGGCCGGCGCCGCCTTGCGGGCCGGGTTCGGAGCGCGTCGGCGCCGCTGCGGCAGTCCGCTGGCCGTCACGCTGGTGACGGCGGTCTCCTCCTCGGCGCGGCCGCGTTCCACCACGGCGTGCGAGCCGGTGTCCGCCACCATGACCGGTGGTTCGGGGTGCTCGATCGGGGTGTAGTCGGGCAGCGGGGCGGCGGGCGGCGCGGGGCGGCGCGGTGTCGTACGCGGGCCCGAGGCGGCGCCGATGCCGTGTGCCCGGCCCGGTGCCGGCGCGGTGGTGATCGATGCCTTCGGCACGCTCAACACGGCACGCACTCCCCCGTAGGCCGAGGGCGGCAGCGACACCTGGAAGTCGTAGGCGCGCGCCAGGCGGCCGACCACTGCGAGTCCCAGACGCGGCGACTCACCGAGGTCCTTGAGGTCGATTCCGGCCTGGGCCTCGGTCAGCATCCGCTCGGCCCGGGCCCGCGCCTCCTCGCTGAGGCCGATGCCGCCGTCCTCGATCTCGATGGCGATGCCCATGTGCACCTCCACCGCGGTCAGGTGGACCCGGGTCTTGGGCGGCGAGTAGCGGGTGGCGTTGTCCAGCAGCTCGGCCAGGGCGTGGATGAGCGGCTCGACGGACGGTCCTACGATGGCGACGTCCGCGACGGAGTGCAGTTCCACCCGCTGGTAGTCCAGGATCCGGGACATCGCACCGCGCAGCACGCTGTAGAGCGGCACGGGCTTGCTCCACTGACGTCCCGGCCGGGCACCACTGAGGACGGCGATGCTGTCCGCCAGGCGTCCGATGAGCGCCGTGCCGTGGTCGAGCCGGAGCAGGTCGGCGAAGAACGCCGGCTCCTGGCCGTGCCGGTCCTCCATGGCGCGCAGGTCCGTCGCCTGCTGGTGCACGATGGCCTGGACGCGACGGGCGACGTTGACCACACCGCGCTGCGCGGAGTCGCGCATGCTCTCCTCGGCCTGCACCGCCTCGACCACCGAACGCAGCAGTGCCTCGTGCGCCGCCCGGAACTGCGGGCTGAGCCCGTGGTCGGCGACGGTGAGGGACGCGAGGACGTCCTCGGCGAACTCGCCTTCCTGGAGCCTGTTGACGGCCACCGGCAGCTGCTGCTCGGCGAGGCGGGTCGTGGCCACCTCCTGCTGCCGCAGGTGCTGGAGGAGCTGGGCCTCCCGCTCGGCGGCCTCGGCGCGCACCGTGGACAGGGCCTGGCCTCGCCGTGCCGCCACCATCGACACGAGGGCGATGACCCCCGTGGCGATCGCACCGCACCAGATCACCGCGCCCGTGGCTGCGGCCGGCACGAGCGCCCCGGCGACCGCAGTCGCCACGGCGGCCGCGGCCGCGGGTGCGGACCACGCCGCAACGGAGCCGGAATGCGAGCCTCCGGGTGACGACGCAGTACGAACCATCAGCATCCTCAATCGTGGGGGCCTACATGACGCCAGGGACGCGGCGCAGCGGAGGACGATACCCGTCCCGCACACCCACCCGTCCGAGGCGGCAACAAACTCATGAGCCGAGAACACGGGCATTGCTCACGCCGTGCACTCAACTGATAGCACTATAACCGGAATTGATCACTACTCATACGCATGATGCCCGGGCTCCGGCCATCCCTGACCGAGACGGCCGTCACACAGACCGCAGCCGAACATCAACGCTCCGTCAACACTCCGAGGAATGCGGCCACTTCGACCACACCGCCGGATGACCGTCCGCATACCCCCGCCACCTGGCCCTCCCCGCGACAGACACACCCGCGCGCCCGCCGCGCCGCCCTCTCGGGACACCCTCGCACCGACTGCGCTCCGTAACGCCGTCACATCCGTGCACATCGCGGCAAATCCGCGACAACTGATACGCACCCCTGATGCCGACCACCGCCGACGCACCACACCACGCAGCGTCCATTTTTCAACCAACCGCAATCAATTTTTCATCAATCCCTCGGCGCCGCACCCTCACGCCCACCTCTCCGGCGCACGGCAGACGCCGGTCCACGCCCGATGTCGTAATATGCGCGGCCATCCTGTGTCCCTTACTCGGGGAGGTTCGATGCTTCCGGAACTCGTCCGGATCCGGGTGTCCGGCTGGGCCGTGTCACGAAGGACGCCGCGGCCCACCGAACGGCCCTGGGGTCTCTACATCGCGGTGGGCAGACCCGACATCGTGGGCCGCCATGTGCTGCCCGACGGACAGGAGTCCGCGGTGCGCCGGGCCGCCGCCTCGGTGACCACCTCCATGTGCACGACGCGGCGGGCGAGTTGGCCGCTCAGGGACAGATGGCCGTCCTCGGGGACGCCACGATCGTCGACCGCGTCGGCACCCAGGAGGCTCACCGGCGCCGCGGCCTGGGCAACTTCGTGATGCGCGCCCTCGCCGATCACGCGGTGGACAGGGGCGCGACGCTCGGCGTCCTCGGAGCCACCGACGCGGGGCGGGCCCTGTACGAGACGCTGGGCTGGACGGTGCAGGCGCCGCTGGCGGCGTGCGTCCACCGCCCGTAGGCCCGCGCCGCCGGTCGGCCATCGGGGAGGCCGGCGGGCCGCCGACCCGCCCCGACCTCACGGCCCGGTCGGCCCGCCGACCTCGGCAGTGGCCCGCCGGAGTGCCTCTCGGCAGCCGCGGATGGCGGGATGCCGGCTGCGGCCGCGGCGCACCGCGGTGAAGATCCTGCGGGCCCGCTGGCCGCGCGGGAGCTGCCGCAGCGGGACGGTCGGCGGCGCCCCGCTCCAGACGAGGTCGGGGAGCAGGGCGGCGGCGTGGCCCCGCTCGACGAGGCGGAGGTGGAGCAGGAGGTCGGTGGTCTCGAAACGTACGTCGGGTTCGAAGCCGGCGTTGCGGCACAGGGTCATGGCCCAGTGCCGGGCCGCCGTACCCTCCGGTTCCATCACCCAGGGGTGATCGGCGAGCGAGCGGAGCGCAGCCGTCGGGCCGTCCGCGTCACCCGCCGGCCCGGGCAGTGCGAGGCGCAGGGGGTCCTGGAGCAGGTCCTCTTGTTCCAGTTCGGCGGGGCGGGGGTTGGGGTTTCCCGGGTACTCCTCGGCGATGACCAGGTCGAAGTCGCGGGCCTGCAACGCCGGCAGGGCGTGTTCCGGTTCCAGCTGCGTGACGTGGATCCGTAGGCCGGGGTGGAGGTCGCGGAGCAGGCTCAGCGCACTGGGCACCAGGGCGAGGGCGGCCGTCTGGAACGTGGCCAGGCGCAGGGTCCCGGTGAGGTCGCTCAGCGAGGTGGCGATGTCGGCCTCGGCGCGTTCCAACCGCTCCAGCACCGCCTCGGTGTGCGCGACCAGGATCTCCGCCTGCGGGGTGAGGCGGACCCGTCGCCCGACGGGTTCGAGCAGCGCGACGCCCACCTCCGACTCCAGCTGGGAGAGCTGCTGGGAGACGGAGGAGGGGCTGTAGGAGAGCGCGGCGGCGACGGCCGCGAGCGTCCCGCGGTGCTTGAGCTCGCGCAGCAGGCGCAGACGGTGCAGGTCGAACATCGGCAGGCGCTCCTCCTCGTCGCGAAGGCCGTGGGTCGGCCCGTTCGATCGGCCGGGTTTTCCGATGAATATAGGTCGGAAACATTCGCTGGACCGAGGGAAGGGCCGGGCCGCACGCTGGTGGCATGGCTGAGAACACACCGTCCCTCCCCACGCCGCCGTGGTTCGCGCGTCCCGCCGCCCGGCACTGGTCCTGTCCGCCACCGCCCGCGAAGGTCCGGGACTTCCACGCCGGGCTGCCCGGGTACGCCCCCACACCGCTGACCGAACTGGCACCCCTGGCACGGGAGTTGGGGGTAGGTCGGGTGTTCGTCAAGGACGAGTCGGCGCGGCTGGGGCTGCCCGCCTTCAAGGCCCTGGGCGCGACCTGGGCGGTGCACCGGGCGCTCGCCGAACGGGCGGCCGCGGGCGGTGCGGCGGCGACCGCACCGGCGACGCTGGTCACCGCCACCGACGGCAACCACGGCCGGGCGGTGGCCCGTACGGCCCGGCTGCTCGGGCAGCGCGCCCGGGTGTTCGTGCCGCAGGGCGTGCACCCCGCGGCCGTGGCGGCCATCGCCGCCGAGGAGGCCGAGGTCATCGAGGTGGCGGGGAGCTACGACGACGCCGTGCGGCGGGCCGCGGAGGCGGCGGCCGGGCCCGACGCGGTCCTGGTGCAGGACACCGCATGGCCGGGCTACGAGCGGATACCGGGCTGGATCGTGGAGGGCTACGCCACCCTCTGCGGCGAGATCGACGCCCAGCTCCTGGCCGCCGGTGCCGGGTCGCCCGGACTCGTCGCCGTACCGGTGGGCGTGGGGGCGCTGGCCCAGGCCGTCGTCACGCACTACCGCAGCCGCCCGGCAGGGCCGGCGCCGGCCCTGCTGGCGGTGGAACCCGAGACCGCGGCCTGTGTGCTGACGAGCCTGACCCGCGGGGAGCCGGTGAGCATCACCACCGGCGACACGATCATGGCCGGGCTGAACTGCGGCACCCCGTCCAGCCTCGCCTGGCCGGTGCTGCGGGACGGGCTGGACGCCGCCGTGGCGGTCACCGACGACGACGGCGCCCGTGCGGCGGGTGACCTGGCCGCCCTGGGGGTGTCCGCGGGCCCGTGCGGTGCCGCCTCGCTCGCCGGGGTACGGGCCGCGCTCAGCGGGGACGGCGCGGACGACCGGCGCAGCGCGCTGGGGCTCGGGCCCGCCTCGACGGTGGTGCTCCTGGTCACCGAAGGCGCCGCCGCCAATCCCCGGTCGCTCTCCGGTCGTGGTGCCGATGCCCCCGCCCCCGACGGGCAGACCGACGCATGCTGACGCAGTTCGTCGCGGCGGCCGGGGTACTCGGTCTGCTGACCGTCGTGCCCGGACCGGACATGGCGATGGTCACCCAACGCACCCTCGCCACGGGGTCCGCGGACGGGCTGCGGACGGTGGGCGGCATCGCCGTCGGGCTGCTGGCCTGGGGCGCGCTGACCGTGGCGGGACTCGCGGCGGTGCTGGCCGCCTCCCCGGCGGCCTATCTGGCCGTCAAACTGCTGGGGGCCGGCTACCTGGTGCTCCTGGGAGTGCAGGGGCTCCGGCAGCACCGCCGTGCCGTCCCGCGGCCCGCTGCCGGCGGCGTACGGACCACCGGAAGCCCCTGGCGCACGGGCCTGGTCGGCAACCTCCTCAACCCGAAGATCGCGGTCTTCTACACCGGGCTGCTGCCGACCCTGGCCCCGGACGGGATGCCCGGCGCACCGGCCATGGCGCTGCTGGTCCTCCTCCACACCGCGCTGACGCTGGTCTGGTTGGGCAGCTGTGTGCTGCTGCTGTCCAGGGCCGGGGCGGTGCTGGGCGGGCCGCGGTTCCGCCGTGCTCTCGGGCGGAGCACCGCGGTCGTCCTGATCGGCCTGGGCGTCGCGGTCGCGGCCTGCGGGGTTCCCTGACGACGCCCGGGTCTCCCGTCACACGGGGGCGGTCCGCGGGCGGCAGCTCAACGGCCGGCGAACGAACGGTGCGGCGGCGGGGTTCGCCGGTCGTCCACGTCGTGGTGGATCGGCCTGGGCGAGCCGCTCAGCGGGCTGCCGGTGCCGCCGCGTCGGGCCGCTATGATCTCGGCCGCGATGGACACGGCGGTCTCCTCGGGCGTCCGGGCGCCGAGGTCGAGGCCGATCGGCGAGTGGAGACGGGCCAGTTCGGCCGCGCTGACACCGGCCTCGCGGAGCCTGCGGTTGCGGTCCTCGTGGGTGCGCCGAGAGCCCATCGCGCCGACGAAGGCGACCGGCAGCCGCAGGGCCGCCACCAGCAGCGGCACATCGAACTTGGCGTCGTGGGTGAGCACGCACAGCACCGTCCTGGCGTCGGTCTCGGTGCGCTCGAGGTAGCGGTGCGGCCAGTCCACCACGATCTCGTCGGCCTCCGGGAAGCGCTCCCGTGTGGCGAAGACCGGGCGGGCATCGCACACGGTGACGCGGTAGCCGAGGAGCGAGCCGGTCCGCACCAGTGCCGCGGCGAAGTCGATGGCACCGAAGACGATCATGCGGGGCGGCGGCACGTTCGACTCGACGAACAGGGTCAGGTCCGCCGCGCAGTGCGCTCCCCGCTCCGAGACGTCGACGGTGCCGGTGCGCCCCGCGTCCAGCAGGGCGTGGGACGCGTTCACCGCCGCGCGGTCCAGCTCCGGCGACCCGCCGAGTCCGCCTTCGTACGCGCCGTCGGGGTGGACGAGCAGTGGCCTGCCGAGCAGTTCGGCGGGGCCCCGGACCACCCGGGCGAGGGCCACCGCCGCGCCCTGGGCGGCGGCCGACAGCGCCGCGGCGATCGCCGCCCTGCCGGGCGCCTCTGCGCTCACCGGCGTGACCAGGACCTCGATCGTTCCGCCGCAGGTCAGCCCCACCGCGAAGGCGTCCTCGTCGCTGTAGCCGAACCGTTCGAGCCGCACCGTGCCGTCCCGCAGTGCCTGGGTGCACAGGTCGTACACCGCCGCTTCCACACAACCACCGGAGACCGAGCCGACGGCCTCGCCCCGGCTGTCGACGGCGAGCGCGGCGCCGGGATCGCGCGGTGCGCTGCCGCCGACGTGCACGACGGTGGCGACGGCGAAGTCCCGGCCCTGCGCGACCCACCGGTGCAGCTCAGCGGCGATGTCCAGCATTCCGCTCTCCCACGGTTCCCTCTGCGGCTCCCGCCAGCAGTACGCGGTCGGGCCGGATCGGCAGGTGGCGGTGGCGGACACCGGTGGCGTGCCAGACCGCGTTGGCGATCGCCGCCGCGGCCCCCACGATGCCGATCTCGCCGATCCCTTTGATGCCGACCGGGTCGCCGTCGATCGGGTCGTCCACCCAGTCCGCCTCGATCAACGGTACGTCGGCGTGTGCGGCGACGTGGTAGCCCGCGAGGTCGGCGCCGACGTGGCCGCCCGACACCCGGTCCCGGATCGCCTCCTCGTGCAGCGCCATGGACAGGCCCCAGACCATGCCGCCGATGAGCTGGCTGCGCGCGGTGAGCGGATTGACGATCCGGCCCGCGGCGAAGATCCCGAGCATCCGCCGCACCCGGACCTCACCGCTGGTGACGTCCACGGCGACCTCGGCGAACTGCGCCCCGAAGGAGTGCCGTTCCTGCGCGGTCAGTGCGCCGACGGCCTCGGTGGTGTCCGACCGCACGGTGATCCCCTGCGGGGGAATGCCACCGCCGAGGGCCAGCTTCTCCCGCAGTTCGCGCGCCGCGGTGATCACGGCCCACGACCAGGAGCGGGTGCCCATCGAGCCGCCGGCGATCCAGGCCCGGCCGAAGTCGCTGTCCGCGATCCGCACCCGGATCCGGTCCGGTGGCACCTCCAGCGCATCCGCGGCGACCAGGGCCAGCGCGGTCCGCGCCCCGGTGCCGACGTCCGCAGCGGTGATCCGGACGGTGAAGCCGCCGTCCGGCTCCGCCGTCACGGCCGCGGTGGACGCGGCGACGCCCGAGGGGTAGGTGGCCGCCGCCGTACCGGTCCCGAGCAGCCAGCGTCCGTCACGGCGGATACCAGGGCGCGGTTCCCGGTCCGCCCAGCCGAACCTGCGGGCGCCCTCCTCGAAGCAGGCGAGCAGGTTGCGGCTGCTGAACGGCAGCCCGGAGACCGGCCCGACGACCGGTTCGTTGCGGGCGCGCAGCGCGATCGGGTCGACCCCGCACCGCTCGGCGAGTTCGTCGAGGGCGGACTCCAGCGCGAACGAGCCCGGGGCCTCCCCCGGCGCGCGCATCCAGGTCGGGCTCGGCACGTCGAGCGCGACGACGCGGTGGACGGTGTGGTGTGCGTCGGCGTCGTACATCACCCGGCCGGCCGTCGCGCTCTGCTCGACGAACTCGTGCACCGTCGAGGTGGCGTTCAGCGCCTGGTGGTCGATCGCGCGCAGCCGGCCGTCCGGGTCGGCGCCGAGCCTGATCCGCTGCGCGGTGGGGCTCCGGTAGCCGACCAGCGAGAACATCTGACGACGCGTCAGCACGACCCGCACCGGTCGGTGCAGCACGGTCGCGGCCATCACGGCGGCCACCTGGTGCGGGTGCACGCCCTTGGAGCCGAAGGCGCCGCCGACGTGCTCGGACCGCACCCGGACCGCCGTCGGGTCGAGGGAGAACAGCATCGCGAGCTCCTCCGCCACCCACCTGCTGCCCTGGTTGGAGTCGACGACCTCCAGCCGGCCGTCGTCCCAGTGCGCCGTGGCGGCATGCGGCTCCATGGAGCTGTGGTGCTCCTCCGGTGTGGTGTACTCCGCCTCCACGACGACGGCGGACGCGGCGAGTTCGGCTTCGAGGGCGCCCTTCCGCATCGCCAGGCCGGGCGGGTTCTCCGGCGTGTAGCCGCCCGGACGCCCGGCGGAGAACGCGACGTCGTGCGGTTCCCGGTCGTACTGGACCACCAGCGCCTCGGCGGCCTCCCGGGCCTGCTCGGACGTCTCGGCGACCACCAGCGCCACCGGCCAGCCGGCGCTCGGCACGCGGTCGTCCCGGAAGAGCGTGATGGTGGGGTCGGGCCGCCCCAGCGGCCCGGTGTAGTCCCCGTCGACGCGCGGGGCGTTGCCGTGGTGCAGGACGGCCAGGACCCCGGGCATCGCCAGTACGGGTCCGGACTCCACGGACCGGATGCGGCCCCGGGCGGTGTCGGACAACACCAGCCAGCCGTGGGCGAGTTCGGCGAACGGGATCTCGCCCGCGTAGCGCGCCGCTCCGGTGACCTTGGCCAGGCCCTCCACGCGGGTGTGCGCGGTGCCGACGGCCCCCGTCACCGCGGTGGTTCCCGCGGTCGCGGCGGTGGTCGCGGTGGTGGTCATCAGGCGGCCTCCTCGGTGAGCTCGGTGAGCAGGGCGACGACGAGGTTGCGCATCAGCGTCACCTTGTAGCGGTTGTCGGGCAGCGCCTCGGCGGCTGCCAGTTCGGCGTCCGCGGCGGCGGCGAACGCCTCGGCGTCGGCCGGCCCCCCGGTGAGCAGCCGCTCGGCCTCCCGGGCGCGCCACGGCCGGGAGGCCACCGCGCCGAAGGCGAGCCGTACGTCGCGGACGACGGCCCCGTCGCCGGTCCGGCCGATGTCGAGAGCCGCGGCGATCGAGCCGATCGCGAAGGCGTACGACGCGCGCTCGCGCACCTTCCGGTAGCGGGAGGTGACGGCGACCGGGGCCGGCGGCAGGGTGACGCCGGTGATCAGCGCGCCGGCGGGCAGCGCGGTCTCCCGGTGCGGGGTGTCGCCCACGGGCAGGTAGAAGTCGTCCAGCGACAACTCCCCGGCCCCGTCCACCGTTTCGTACGACACCACGGCGTCGAAGGCGGAGAGCGCCACACCCATGTCCGAGGGGTGGACGGCCACGCAGTGCGCGGAGGCGCCGAGGATCGCGTGGTTGCGGTGCTCGCCAGCGGAGGCCGGGCAGCCGCTGCCGGGGACCCGCTTGTTGCAGGGCTTCGTCACGTCCGTGAAGTAGCCGCACCGCGTACGCTGCAACAGGTTCCCACCGACCGTGGCCATGTTGCGCAGCTGGCCCGAGGCACCGGCCAGTACGGCCTGGGCCAACGCCGGGTACCTGCGGCGCACTTCGGGATGGGCGGCGAGGTCGCTGTGGGTGACGGTCGCGCCGATGCGCAGCCCGCCCCCGTCCGTGACCTCGATCCGGTCGAGCGGCAACTCCCGGACGTCGATGAGCAGCCCGGGCCGCTCCACCCCGGCCTTCATCAGGTCGACGAGGTTGGTGCCGCCGCCGAGCAGCCGCGCTCCGGGCTCGGCGTCGAGCAGGGCCACCACCCCCTGGACGTCGGACACCCGCTGATAGCCGAACTCCCTCATGCCGTCGCCTCCGCGCCCGCCGCTCCCACGGCGTACTCCGCCTCGTTCCCCGGATCTCTTCGAGCACCGGTTCGTGCCTCGGCCTCGGCCGCCCGGGCGACCGCCTGGACTATCGCCACATACGCGCCGCAGCGGCAGAGGTTGCCGCTCATCCGCTCCCGGATCTCCGCCGCGGTCAGCGGCGGCGCTCCCGCTTCGGGCCGTACGTCGGCGGTCGCGGCGCTCGGCCAACCGGCCGCGTGCTCCTCGATGACGGCGATGGCCGAACAGATCTGTCCCGGCGTGCAGTAGCCGCACTGGTATCCGTCGAGGTCGAGGAAGGCCTGCTGGACCGGGTGCAGCCGTTCGCCGTCCGCCACGCCCTCGATGGTGGTGATCTCCCGCCCTTCGGCGGCCACCGCGAGCTGGAGGCAGGAGACGGCCCGGCGCCCGTCGAGCAGGACCGTGCACGCGCCGCACTGGCCGTGGTCACAGCCCTTCTTGGTGCCGGTCAGATCGAGACGCTCGCGCAGCGCGTCGAGCAGGGTGGTGCGGTGGTCGACGGGCAGCGTGTACTTCTCGCCGTTGACGTGCAAGGTGATGGCGCTGGACGTCGATGGGGCCATGAGCAGCCTTCTTTCGCGTAGGGGCGCGCGGCCGGGCTTCGGGGCGGGCCTGCTGCCGGCGTGGGCGACCACGGGGGCGATCAGGCTGTCGTGCGGGCGCTGTCGTGCGGGAGCGGGACGATCGAGCGGGTCGAGTCCGGCGGGCGGTTCGAGCGGAGACGGTGCGGAGCGACGTCGGTGGGGCACCGGCGACGGGCGCGGTGGGCGACATACCGGACGGCGGCGCCGGTCGTGGGTCGACCGGCCGTCCACAGCGGATGCATCTGCCGCTATGGTGGGCCTAACCGGACAACTGTCCGGCACCTTCAAACGTACCGGACAGCTGTCCGCTTATCAAGAGCGGCTCCGGTCGCGATTCCCGGCGGGAGGACGAGTGCACCAGAGGAAAGACGCACCACTGCGCTCGGACGCACAGCGGAATCGCGCCCGCATCCTGGACGTGGCGCTGGCGGAACTGACGCACTGCGCCGACGCCCCGCTGAGCGCGATCGCCAAGAAGGCAGGCGTCGGGCAGGGCACCTTCTACCGCAACTTCCCCAATCGCGAGGCACTCGTCCTGGAGGTCTACCGCCACGAGGTCCAGCAGGTCTACGACGCCGCGGCACACCTGTTGGAGACCCGCCCGCCCGAACGGGCCCTCCGGGAGTGGATGGACCGCCTCGCCCAGTACGCCATGGCCAAGGCCGGACTGGCCGACGCGATGCGCAGGGCCACCATCGCACGCGGCACCCTGGCCGGACTGGGTCACGGCCCGGTGACCGCGGCCGTCACCCTCCTGCTGACGGCGAACGAGGAGGCCGGCGCCATCCGCCCGGGAGTGACGTCCGACGACTTCCTGCTCGCCATCGCCGGCCTCTGGCAGATCGATCCGCACGGCGACTGGCAGCCACGCGCCGGGCGGCTCCTCGACCTCGTCATGGACGGCCTGCGGGCCGGCGCTCCCGGGCCCTCGGAAGAGACCGGTCGGCCGGCCTGACCGCGGGCCCGCAGACAGCCGAAGAGCGCCTCGGACCGCCGCCCCGCCGAGGGTGACTCGCCGCACCGCAACAGCACCAAGTCCGTACAGCACCGGGAGCGTTGGGAGCGGTGGGAACGCTGGGCCCGCGCGGCCTTCCACGGGAGGTCACGCCGCGGTTCCCGGGCCGGTGGGCGTCGAGCCCCGGGCCTGCCGTGCGGCGGATGTCGAGGGCGACGGCTCAAGTGTGGAGCCGGGGAGGGTGCGAACCTCAGGGCCGGTCCGTCACAACGGTCGATGGGGCACGCGAAGTTGCGCGCGGAAGAACCCACCCCTTGCCACTCTCAACGTATAGCGCACTGGGGGGCTTGCGGCAAGGCCCCGGTCATACCGCAGAATCGCTGACCGAGGCCAGAAGCTGCGGAAATGGGAGATTCACGAAGTGCGTTCGCTTTTGTCGTTCAATGGGTCATGCGGTGACGTCGGGCCGGAGGGGGGACTCGGGCTGCGGTTGCGGGCACCCGGCGCCGAGGTGCGGGAGTGCGCGCCGCGGGACCTCATGGGCGCGACCTCGGATCGGAGCTGGTGACATGAGCCCCCTGACCACCAGTGCCTTCGACCTTCCGGACCATCTCTCCCCCAAGGCCGACCCGTTGCTGATAGCCGGCGACGAGCAGCACTTCGCGGCCATCGCGGAGAGCCTTGAGCAGACGATCGCCGAACTCTCCGACCGCCTCGATGCCGAGCGCAGGGCACCCGGAGGAACCGGCCGGGCGGCGATGGACCGGGACGCGGAGATCCACCGGCTGACCGGTCGCCTGCGCGCCCTGCGTCGCTTCGGTCTGGACCTGTGCCTCGGACACATCGTCGGCGCGGACGACCCCGAGCCGGTGTACATCGGACGGCTCGGTCTCACCGACAGCACGGGGCGCCGGCTGCTGCTCGACTGGCGCTCCCCCGCGGCCGAGCCGTTCTTCGCGGCGACCCACGCCAACCCGATGGGGCTGACGAGCCGCCGCAGGTATCGCTGGACCCGCGGCCTGATCAGCGACTACTGGGACGAAGTGTTCACCGCCGACGGGCTTGAGGGGCACGCCGCACTGGACGACCAGTCCGCCTTCATCGCCAGCCTGGGCGGCAACCGTTCGGCCCGGATGCGGGACGTGCTCGCCACCATCCAGGCCGACCAGGACGCCGTCATCCGGGCGGGATCCCGCGGCGCCCTCGTCGTCGACGGCGGTCCGGGTACGGGGAAGACCGTCGTCGCGCTGCACCGCTCCGCCCACCTCCTGTACTCCGACCCTCGCCTCGGTCACCGTCGGGGCGGTGTGCTGTTCGTCGGTCCGCACCAGCCCTACCTGGCCTACGTCGCCGACGTCCTCCCCAGCCTCGGGGAGGAGGGCGTGCAGACCTGCACTCTGCGGGACCTCGTCGCCGAGGGAGCCGGAGCAGCGGTCGAGAGCGACCCGGACGTGGCCCGCCTGAAGTCGTCCGCGGACATGGTGAAGGCGATCGAGGCGGCCGTCAGGTTCTACGAGGAGCCGCCGGCAGAGGGGATGACGGTCACCACCGACTGGTCCGACATCTGGCTGAGCGCCGACGACTGGGCCGTGGCGTTCGAAGCGGCGGACCCCGGCACTCCGCACAACGAGGCGCGCGAGCAGATCTGGGAGGAGCTGGTCACGATCCTGCTGGACAAGTACGACGGCGAGGTCCCGCCCGAGCTGTTCCGCAGGTCGCTGCGGCAGGACGAAGAGCTGGTCACCACCCTCAACCGCGCCTGGCCGCTGCTCGAAGCGGCCGACCTCGTCGGAGACCTGTGGTCGGTGCCCGCCTACCTTCGGATGTGCGCTCCCTGGCTCAGCCGCGACGAGGTGCGCACGCTACAGCGCAAGGAAGCCCCGCAGGCCTGGACGGTGTCCGACCTGCCGCTCCTGGACGCGGCACGGCAGCGGCTCGGCGACCCGGATACGGCCCGGCGCAAGCTCCGACACAAGGCCGTCCTCGCCGCCCAACGCGAGCGCATGACGCAGGTCGTCGACAACCTGATCCAGGCCGCATCCGACTCCGGTGCCGACGGTGACGACGGCGAGGGCCTGGTGACGATGCTGCGCGGCCAGGACGCCCAGGTCAGCCTGGTCGACGAGTCCGAACTGCCCACCACCGCCCCGGACCTGCTCGCCGGCCCGTTCGCGCACGTCGTCGTGGACGAGGCCCAGGAACTGACCGACGCGGAGTGGCAGATGCTGCTGCTCCGGTGCCCGTCCCGGAGCTTCACCATCGTCGGGGACCGCGCCCAGGCCCGGCACGGGTTCACCGAGTCGTGGCAGGAACGGCTGGAGCGGGTCGGGCTCGACCGGATCGACCTGGCCTCCCTGAGCATCAACTACCGGACGCCGGAAGAGGTCATGGCGGAAGCCGAGCCGGCCATCCGAGCCGTGCTCCCGGACGCCAATGTGCCGACCTCCATCCGCAGCAGCGGCGTCCCGATCGTCCACGGATCCGTCGCGGATCTGGACTCGGTCCTCGACAGCTGGCTCACTGCGCACGACGACGGGATCGCCTGCGTCATCGGTGATCCCACGTTCCGCGCGACGCCTCGCGTCCGGTCGCTGACCCCGGAGCTAGCGAAGGGGCTCGAGTTCGACCTGGTCGTCCTCATCGACCCGGAGGCGTTCGGCGAGGGCGTCGAAGGAGCGGTCGACCGCTATGTGGCGATGACCCGGGCGACCCGGCAACTCGTCGTCCTCACCGGCTCCTGACGTCGACCACGGCGATGTGGCGGTCCGTCAGTACCGGGGTGCACGGGTTGATGTACGCGTTGGCGGCTGGGTACCGTGCTGTTCGCGCAGGCACAGGCAGCTGGTGACCATACGGGGAGAGCGGGGGTTCGTGCGGCAGCGAGTTCCGTTCTCGGACGTGGACATGGACGGCCATGTGCACAACGGGGTGTACTGCTCCTCCGCGGAGACCGCGATCAACGGGCTGCTCCCCGAGTCGGCCCGCGAGGCGCTCGCCGCCGTCCGCCCCCCGAACGCCCCGGACGCCCCGGCCGGGAACGGCGCACCGCGGCAGCGCACCGCAGGCCGGTGACCGTGCGCATCGCTCTGGACGGCGTGTCCGTACGCTTCGGCCCGCGCACGGTGCTGGACGCCCTCAGCATCGAGTTGACCGAGCAGCGCATCGGTGTGATCGGCGCCAACGGCTCCGGCAAGAGCACCTTCGCCCGGCTGCTCAACGGCCTGGTGCTGCCCAGCGAGGGCACCGTCCTGGTCGGGGGCCATGACACGGCGACGGAGGCCCGCCGGATCCGCCGGCAGGTCGGCTTCGTCTTCCAGAACCCGGACAACCAGATCGTCCTGCCCATAGTCGAGGAGGACCTGGCCTTCGGCCTGAGGAACACCGGTGTGCCCCGCAAGGAGATACCCGGCCGGATCCGCGAGCAGCTGCGGAGCCTCGGCATCGAGGCGCTGGCCGACCGGCCCGGTCACGCCCTGAGCGGGGGCGAGAAGCAACTCGTCGCGCTGGCCGCGGTGCTGGTCATGCGCCCGGGGACGGTGGTCTTCGACGAGCCGACCACCCTGCTGGACCTGCGCAACCGCAACCGCCTCCGCTCCGTGATCGCCGCCCTGCCCCAGCAGGCGGTGGTCCTCACCCACGACCTCGACCTGCTGACCGGCTACGACCGGGTGCTCGTCCTCGACCGGGGCCGCATCGTGTACGACGGCGAGCCGCGGAAGGCCGTGCCCTGGTACGTGGAGCGCTGCTCATGAGGGCGTCGCTGTACGTCCCGGGCGCTTCACCGCTGCATCGCGCGCCGGCCGGGTGGAAGCTGGCGGGGCTGCTGCTGTGCGGGGTGGCCGTGTTCCTCACCGCGTCCGTGTCCGCCCTCGGCCCCGCCGCCGCCCTCGCCCTGGTCCTGCTGCTGTCCGTACGGGCGCCCGGGGAGCAGCTGATCGGTCAACTCCGCGGCCCGCTCTGCCTGCTGGCCGTGGTGGTGGCGGTCGCCGCCCTGACCCAGTCGGTGCACACCGCGCTGGTCGTGGGGCTGCGGTTGGTCGTCCTGCTGCTGTCCGCGCTGAGCGTCACGCTCACCACCCGCACCTCGGAACTCCAGGGCGTGCTGGAGGCGGTGCTGCGGCCGTTGGACCGTGCCGGGCTGGTGAACGCGCCCGCGGTCGCGCTCGCCGTGTCGCTGGCGCTGCGCTTCGTCCCGGAGGTGTTCCGGCAGTTCCAGGACATCCGGGAGGCCCAGGCGGCGCGCGGACTGCGGGGCAATCCGGTCGCGCTGATCGTGCCGCTGGTCATCCGGGTGCTGAAGTCGGCGGAGGACATCGCGGCCGCCATCGACGCCCGTTGCTATCCGCCGGCCCGCGCCGACTCCCCTGCCCGTAAGGAACGGCTCGAACGGCTCAGCGGAAAGGCACCCGGATGACCGCACGCACCCGACGACTGATGAGTACCCAGGACATCGTCCTCATCGCCCTGTTCTGCGCGGTCGTCGTCGCGCTGGGGCTGGTCCCGCCGATCGCCATCGCGATCGTCCCGGTGCCGATCACCCTCCAGACGCTGGGGGTGATGCTCGCCGGTGCGGTGCTGGGTCCGGTGCGCGGCGCCTGCGCCTGTGCGCTGGTGGTGTTGTTGACGGTGCTCGGGCTGCCGGTGCTGGCCGGAGGTCGGGGCGGGCTGGGCGTGATCCCGGGGCCGACCGGCGGGTACCTGCTGGGCTGGATACCCGGCGCGTTCGTCACCGGTCTGCTGGTGAAGGGCGTGGCGACGCGGCTCACGGGGCGGGTCCCGCAGCTCGCCGGCTACTTCGCCGCCTGCGTCGCGGGCGGCCTCCTGGTCGTCTATGCGATCGGGGTCCCCTGGACGTCGTTCACCACCGGTCTCAGTATGGGGAAGGCCGCGGTCGGCGCCCTCTACTTCGCGGTCGGGGACACCCTGAAGGCGGTGGCGGCGGCCGCGGTGGCGCACAACGTACGACGCTCCCATCCGATCGAACCGAGGTGAGCGCGGACTACTCGGGCGCCGGGTCCCGTTCCGTCGGGTACCGCTTGACCCACGTGGCGCCGCATTGGCAGGAGGAGTACTCGACCAGCTCTCCGTCATCCGACGCACCCAGGCGCTGGATGAGGCGGACGTGCACATGCTCGTCCATCAGGCACACCTTCTCGTGGTCGCTCAGTGGCGAAGAATCCCCATCGGAGATTCCCGACCATCGTGGACATATGCCCTCTGAGGTGTCTATGAAGGCGGTCACACTGCCCGGGCCTGCCGGGCAGCTCCCGCCCGCGATCAGGGCCGATGCGCGCCCGGGGTGTGCCCGAAGGTACGACGGAAGACGTCGATGAACGCGCTGGCGGACGACCAGCCGCACAGGTGCGCCACGGTGGTGACCGGGGTGTTCTCCGCCAGCAGCACCAGGGCGTGGTACAGGCGCAGTTGGGTGCGCCACTGCGGGAACGTCATGCCGAGGTCGGCCTTGAACAGCCGGGACAGGGTGCGGTCGCTCGCACCGACCTCCTTGCCCAGGGCGGCGAGGGTGCGGTCGTCGGCCGGATCGGCGTGCAGGATCGCGCAGAGCGCCCGGAGCCGGGCGGCGGTCGGGGCGGGTAGGTACACGGGCTGCTGCGGCGAGGCCCGCAACTGGTCGAGCAGGACGGCCCGCAACCGCCCCCGCTCGGGGCTCTCGTCGTGCGGGGCGCGGGTGTAGGCGAGGATCAGTTCGCGCAACAGGGGGCCGACGGCGAGCACGGTCGGCCGGTCCAGACCGAGCGGGTTGTCGCGCGCGGGCAGACCGACCAGGTGCAGTTCGAGCGCACCGTGGGCCTGGTGGGCGTGCACCGTGCCGGCCGGCACCCAGATGGCGCGGGTGGCCGGGGCGATCCACGAGCCCGCGTCGGTGGTGACGGCCAGCACGCCGCGGCCCGCGTAGACGATCTGGTGGTCGTCGTGGCGGTGGGCGTCGATACCGGTGCCGGGCGCGAGCCACTGGGCGCGGGTCGGCGCCATCGATACATGGCGGATCTCCTGCATTGTTTGGCAGCTTATCGGAAGCCCGACAGGGTGCCGGGCGGCCAGCATGGCGGGGTGCCAAGGAACTCCTCGATCCTCCTGCTGTCCGCCGGGCATGCCTGCGTGGACGTCTACCAGGGTGCGGTGGCCGCGCTGGTCCCGTTCTTCGTCGCCGAGCGCGCCTACGCCTACGCCACGGCCTCGGGCATCGTGCTCGCCGCGTCCCTGCTGTCCTCGGTGGCCCAGCCGGTGTTCGGTGCCCTCACCGACCGCTGGGCGCTGCCCTGGCTGCTGCCCGTCAGCACCGTCCTCGGCGGGCTGGGGACGGCGCTCAGCGGCCTGGTCGGCTGCTACGCCCTGACGCTGGTGTGCGTGGCGGTGTCCGGGATCGGGGTCGCCGCCTACCATCCCGAGGCGGCCCGGGTCGCCCGGCTCGCGGCCGGCGGGAGCCACCGCGCGATGGGCTGGTTCTCCCTCGGCGGCAACCTCGGCTTCGCCGCGGCCCCGCTCATGGTCGCCGCCGTCATCGGCACCGGTGGTCTGCGCTGCTCGCCGTTGCTCGTGGTGCCGGCCCTCGCCGGCAGCGTGCTGTGCCTCCCCGTACTGCGGGTGCTGGAGCGGACCACCACCCGGGGCGGTTCCCGGTCCGCGGCCGCGACGGGGAGCGACGACCGCGCCTCGTTCGTGCGGCTGTCGCTGGCCGTGGTCTGCCGGTCGATCGCCTTCACCGGCCTCGGCACCTTCCTCGCGTTCTACGCCCGCCAGCGGACCGGAGGCGGTGCGGCGGCGGGCACCGCGGCGCTCTTCGTCCTCTACCTCGGCGGGGCGGTGGGCAGCGTGCTGGGCGGCAGTCTGGCCGAGCGGTGGGAACGGGTCACCGTCGTGCGCGGGTCGTATCTGATCACGGTCGCCGCCCTCGCGGGCGTGGTGTTCGTCCCCGGGCCGGCGCTCTACGCCTTCGTGGCGCTGACCTCCGCCGGCCTCTACGTCCCGTTCTCGCTCCAGGTCACGCTCGGCCAGGACTACCTCCCGACGCGCGTCGGCACCGCCAGCGGGATCACCCTCGGCCTCACCGTCAGCGTCGGCGGACTGGTCGCCCCGCTGATCGGCACGCTCGCCGACGCGACGTCCCTGCGGACGGCGCTGACCCCGCTGATCGCGATGCCCGCGCTGAGCTGGCTGCTGGTCCGCGCCCTGCCCGAACCCGCCGCGCGCACGCCCGGAGCACCGGCGCAGCAGACCGGGGACGCGCGGGCGACCGCCCGCCCTCCGGCTCGGCGGGAGCACCGCTGACCGCGCCGGTGCCCGGCGCCGGGGCCGGGCTGCCCGCCGGGGCGACGGAGCCGGCTACGCCAGACCGTTGCGCGCGACGACCCCCGCGTACCACCGCGCGCTGTCCTTCAGGGTGCGCCGCTGCGAGGCGAAGTCGACGTGGACGATGCCGAACCGCTTGCTGTAGCCGTACGCCCACTCGAAGTTGTCGAGCAGCGACCACAGGAAGTAGCCCCGTACCGCGGCTCCGTCGGCGATCGCCCGCGCCACGGCGCCGAGGTGGCCGTGCAGATAGGCGATGCGCTCGGGGTCGTGGACGTGGCCTTCGGGGTCGGCGTAGTCGTGGTAGGCGGCGCCGTTCTCGGTGACCAGGAGGGGGACGTGCGGCAGTTCGCCGCGCAGCCGCGTCAGCAGCTCGTACAGTCCGTCGGCGTCGACCGGCCAGCCCATGGCCGTGCGCGGCCCCGCCGGCGGCCGGAACTCCGCGTGTGCCGCGGCCCCCGGCCAGGGCGACGGTGACGGTGGCGGCGCCGTGCGCGTACCGGCCGCGACGACGGTCGGCGCGTAGTAGTTGATGCCGAGCGAGTCGACCGCCGTGGCGATGGTCTCCAGATCGCCGTCGAGGACGAACGACCAGTCGGTGAGCGCCGCCGTGTCACGCACCAGGTCCGCGGGCAGCCGGCCGTGGAAGACCGGGTCGAGGAAGATCCGGTTGCCGACGGCGTCGAGGCGGCGGACGGCTTCCCGGTCGGCCTCGCTCCGGCTCGCGGGCCGCAGCGCGTGCAGGTTCAGGGTCAGGGAGATCTCCGCGGAGGCCGGGAGCACGGCGCGCAGGGCCTGGGTGGCGCGTCCGTGGGCGAGGTTGAGGTGGTGCGCGGCGCGCAGCGCGGCGGCGGGTTCGGTACGGCCCGGGGCGTGCACGCCCGCGGCGTACCCCAGGAAGGCCGCGCACCACGGCTCGTTGAGCGTGGTCCAGGTGGCGACCCGGTCGCCGAGCGCCGCGGCGACGTACCCCGTGTAGTCGGCGAACCGCTCGGCGGTGTCGCGGTGCGGCCAGCCGCCGCCCACGGCGGAGTCGCCATCGGACCCGGTCTCCAGCTCCTGCGGAAGGTCCCAGTGGTAGAGGGTGACGACCGGCCGGATCCCGGCGTCCAGCAGCTCGTCGACGAGCCGGCGGTAGAAGTCCAGCCCCCTTTGGTTCGCCGGCCCCCGTCCGGTCGGCTGGACGCGTGGCCAGGCCACCGAGAAGCGGTAGTCGCCCACCCCCAGCTCCTTGAGCAGCGCGACGTCCTCCCGCATGCGGTGGTAGTGGTCGGCGGCGGTGTCCCCGGTGTCGCCGTTGAGCACCTTGCCGGGCGTCCGGCTGAAGGTGTCCCAGATCGACGGGGTCCGGCCGTCCGCCCGCGCGGCCCCCTCGATCTGGTAGGCGGCCGTGGCGGTGCCCCAGCGGAATCCGGCGGGGAAGCGCAGCGGGGCGGCCACGGCGGGGCGGGGCTCGATGGTGGTCATGTACGGCGACTCCTGGGGGCGGGACGGACGGTGGTGCGGCGCGGTGCGGTGTGCGGGTTCGGCGGCGCGGGGTGGGGCACGTGCGGCGGACGTCGTCGGGGAACGGCGGCGGCTCGCTCAACCCTTGACGGCGCCCTGCATGATGCCGCCGACGATCTGCCGGCCGAGCAGCCCGAAGACCAGCAGCACGGGCAGCGTGCCGAGCAGCGTGCCCGCCATGATCACGGACTGGTCGTGGACATAGCCGCCGCCGAGCTGGCGCAGGGCGACCTGCACGGTCGGCTCCTGCGAGGACAGCGCCACGATGGGCCAGAAGAAGTCGTTCCAGGCGGTCATGAAGGTGAGCAGGCCGAGGACGGCCATGGCGGGCCGGGCGATGGGCACCACGACCGAGCGGAAGATCCGGGCATGGGACGCGCCGTCGACCCGGGCCGCCTCGATCAGCTCGTCCGGCAGCGCCCGCACCAGGAACTGCCGCATGAAGAACACGCCGAAGCCGGAGACGAGACCGGGCAGGACGACCGCCTGGAGCTGGTCCACCCACTGCAACTTGGCGATCAGCATGAACAGCGGGATCACGCCCAGCTGCGGCGGAATCATCATGGTGCCGACGGTGAGCGCCAGGAGGGCACCACGGCCGCGGAACCGCAGCTTGGCGAAGGCGAACCCGGCGAGCGTGGAGCACAGCACGGTGCCGACCGTGATGGCACCGGAGACGACGATCGAGTTGAGCAGGGCCCGGCCGATGTCCGCCTCCTCCAGGGCGGCCCGGACGTTGGGGAACAGGTTCGGCCCCGGAACCAGCGCGGGCGGCGCCTTCGCCAGCTCCGCGTTGGAGCGGCTCGCGGCGACGAGGGTCCAGTACAGCGGGAACGCCGAGACGAGCACGGCCACGGTCAGGAGCAGGTAGGTGAGCCGGCTGCCGTGCAGCGTCCGCCCGGCCCGCGAACGGCCGCGGCGGCGGGCGGACCGGGGCGGGGCCTCGGACGCGGTCTTCGTCCGGCCGGTGGCGAGCGCGGTCACCGTTCCGTCCCCCTTCCCCGACGGCGGCGGGCCAACAGGGCGTTGGCGCCGACGAGCAGCAGGACGAGCAGGAGCATGACCCAGGCGAGGGCGGCGGCCCGACCCAGGTGGAAGAAGCCCCAGCCCTGCTCGTAGAGGTACAGGCCGAGCGTCTGGTACTGGTGCGAGATGCCGCCGGCCGCCGAACCCTCGAACAGCAGTGGTTCACCGAAGAGTTGGGTCGCGCCGATGGTCGACACGATCGTGGTGAAGACGATCGTGGGCCGTAGCCCCGGCAGGGTGACGTGCCGGAACTGCCGCCAGGGCGAGGCCCCGTCCATCGCCGCGGCCTCGTAGAGCTCACTCGGGATGGACTGCATGCCGGCCAGGTAGATCAGCGCGTTGTAGCCGGTCCATCGCCAGACGACGATCGACGAGACCGCGATCTGGGAGGCGACGGTGCCGGTCTGCCAGTCCACCGGGCGGCAACCCACGAGTCCGAGCAGGTAGTTGATCAGCCCGAAGTCGCGGCCGAAGAGCTGGGCGAAGACGAGGGTCGCCGCGGCCACCGAGGTGGCGTAGGGCAGCAGCACGGCGGTACGGAAGAACGTGCGGCCGCGCAGCCGGTGGTTGAGCAGGTGCGCCAGGCCCAGGGCCATCATCAGCTGCGGCACGGTCGACAGGACGCCGATGGTGAAGGTGTTGCGCAGCGACGTCCAGAAGTACGCGTCGGTGAACAGCGCGGTGTAGTTGCCGAGTCCGCGCCACTCCATCTCGCCGGGGGTCTGTAACTCCACCCGGTACAGCGAGACATACGCCGTGTAGAGGAGGGGGAAGAGCCCGAAGGCGGCGAACAGGGTGAAGAACGGGGCGAGGTAGGTGTAGGGCGCGAGCGTGCGCCGGGCACGGTGCAGCGGCGACGGCCGCGCGGGCGCGCTCGGCGGGGGCCCGGCGGGCGTCACTGCGGGAGCGGCGAGGGTCACGGTGCGGCCCTTCCATCGGGGGCGTGGGTCGGGTGCGTGCGGTGGGGGTGTACGGGGTCGGCGGGCGCCCCGGCAGCACCGGGCCGGACGGCGGACCGGCACCGCGGCGGGTCGGTCCGCCGACGCGGTCAGTCGAGGGTGTGGGCGACGCCCTGCCGCGCGTTCGACCACGCCGCGTCGGACGAGGTGCCCTTGCGCTCGACCTCGCCGAGCGCATTGATGAGCTGGTCGCCGATGTCCTTGTCCTGGACACCGAGGACCTGGACGGGAGCGGCCTCGGCGGCGGTACCGAAGATCCGGCCGACCGGAGCGTTCGAGAAGTACGGGTCCTTGGCGTCGGCGAGCCTGGCGATGGCGCCGGTACTGGAGGGGAAGTTGCCCAGCTTCCGGAAGAGCTTCTCCTGCTGTGCGGGGGCGGTGAGCCACCGGATCAGTGCGTAGGCCTCCTTCTTGTGCTCGGCCGCACGCGGAATCGACAGGTACGAACCGCCCCAGTTGCCCGCGCCGCCCGGCAGTTCGGCGACGTCCCACGTGCCCCTGCCCGCGTCGCCGGCCTGTCCCTTGATGTACGAGAGCATCCAGGCGGGGCAGGGCACGGTGGCGAACGCCCCGGTGGAGAAGGCCTGGTTCCACTGCGGCGACCACTGGTCGAGCCGTGCGCTCAGACCTGCGCGGGCGGCCTCGACGGAGGTGTCCCACGCGGTCCGCACCGCCGGGTTGGAGTCGTAGATCAGCTTCCCGGACGCGTTGTAGTAGCGCTCCTTCTCCTGGCCGATCATGACCGAAAAGAGGCTGCCGACGCTGTCCAGCCAGGCGCTCTTGGCGGGCGCCTGCCGTATGTACCGCTTGCCGAGGTCCAGGTAGCCGTCCCAGGTGGACCACTTCGCGGCGAGCGTGTCGCGGTCGGTGGGCAGTCCCGCCTTCTTGAAGAGGTCGGTCCGGTAGCACATCGCCTCCGGGCCGATGTCGGTGCCGAGTCCCAGGACCTTGCCGTCCTTGGTGGCGGCCGCGGCCCACTTGGCGCCGGCGTAGTCCTTCTTGAGCCGGTCCGCGCCGTACCGGCTCAAGTCCTCGAACCGGTCAGGCTGTTGCTGGGTCACCGAGGCGATCCGCCCCACCTCGATCCCCTGCACGTCGGCGAGGCCGCCGCCCCCGGCGAGCCGGGTCTGGAGGGACTTCCAGTAGTCCTGTTCGTCCTCGGTGTCGGTCTGCTTGATCGTGATGCCGGGGTGCGCCTTCTCGTACTCGTCGTACAGCCCGGCCTCCTTGAAGCCGAACGAGCCGAACACGTCGACGGTCAGGGTGACCTTGCCCCCCGTCCCGTCGGACCCGCCGAGGGGGCCGGCCCCACAGGCGGCGAGCAGGACACCGGCGAGCGCAACCACTCCCAGACGCAGTCCTGCCCTTCGTACGGATCGGGCAATGGGCATGAGGAAGCCTCCTCTGGCTTCTACGGGGCGGCCGACGACGGCCTGAGAGCGCTCTCACACATGCGCCAGGAGCGTGCCCTGCGCAGGAGCCTACCGTCAAGAGTCGAACGCGCCCCGGCCGAGAACCACCGCCCCAAGTCCCCTCACACGAGGGCATGTTGACGGACGATCGGCGCACCCCACCGGCCCACTGCACGGTCACGCCCAGGCTCGCCGGGCCGACAAGGCCCTCCAGGGGCACTGGGAGGACCGGGACGGGTCACGGGGCTGGACGTACGGCGACAACGTCGAGGCGGCGCAGGGGCGTTGAGCACGGCACCGTGCCCCGCGGACGGGGGAACGCCCCCCGCCGCGCACGCAAACGACGACCAGGGCCGGTCCGTCGGGTCAGCCCTGGCGACGGGGCCTGCCGCGCCTGCCGCCACCCTTGGGGCCACCGGAGCCCCTGCGCGGATTCCTGCCGGTCGCCTTCCCGGCCGCGGGCTTGCGCCGCGCGCCGCCCTGGTCGGTGCGCGTGCGCTGCGGCTCCGCCGGCGCGGCGGAGCGGCGACCTCGTGTGCTGTTGACGGTCCGCCCCCGGACGATCCCGATGAAGTCGTCCACCAGATCGGTGGTCCGGTCCTCCCGCCAGGACAGCGCGACCCGCGACGCGGGGGTGTCGGTCACCGGCCGGTAGGTGAGGTCCTTGCGGTGGTAGAGGCGGGCGAGGGACTGCGGGACGACGAGCAGCCCGATGCCCGCCGCCACCAGCTCCAGGGCGTCCGGCGTCGTGGCCGGGCGCTCGATCGCCGGCCGTCCCGGCGGGTGCTCCCAGTCGAGGGTGTCGTCGAGCGGGTGCAGCACGATCTCGTCGGCGAGGTCCTCGGCGGAGACCTCGTCGACCGCGGCCACGAGGTGGTCCTTCGGGACCACGACCACGGTGGTCTCGGTGTAGAGGGGGATCGCGCTGAGATCGGTGCGGTCGGTCGGCAGGCGGAGCAGACCCGCGTCGGCGCCACCGTCCCGCAGCACGTCGGACGCTTCGGCGGCGGATACCTGGAGAAGGTGCAGCGGTACGTCCGGCAGGCGCTCGTTCCAGATCCGCACCCACTTGGCGGGCGTCACTCCCGGGACATACGCGAGCCGGAACGAAGGGGATGTCTCGGAGCCTGTCACTCCGCCAGGTTACCGGGCGTGGTCAGAGGTCGTGCACGCGCTCGATACCCTTGACCCATGAAGTCGCACCAGACCGCCCAGACCATGAAGCCCGCCACCGCGGCGAAGAAGCTGGGTGTGTACCTCGAAGCCACCCCTGCCGAGTTCCGGGAGGGCGTCGTCTCGCGCAGCGAGCTGAACGCGCTCCAGGCGGACCCGCCCGAGTGGCTGCGGGAGCTGCGACGCAACGGCCCGCACCCGCGCCCGGTGGTCGCGGCGAAGCTGGGCGTCTCCATTTCGGGTCTGGCGCGGGGCGGCATCACCGAGGCCCTCACCACGGAGCAGATCGACGCGCTCAAGTCGGAGAACCCCGAGTGGCTCCAGAAGGAACGCGCCACCCAGGCCGAGGTCCGCAAGGAAGCGGCGCGCGTCAAGGAGAAGAACGAGGCGAAGGACCAGGCCCAGGGCTAGGACACGACCTGGGTGAAGGACCGGCCCCTGGCGGGGCGACGTGCCCCGCCAGGCTCCGCCGGTGCCTGCGCGGGGCCGGGGTTCTTTGATCCGATTCCTCGATCCGATTCCTCGATCCGATCGCTCGATCGCGCGGGACATGTGGTCCGTGGGGGCGCGGCGGGGCGGCCGCCGCGGGCTGCCCGCGGGCTCCCCGTCGGCCCCTCGCCGGAAGGGCCCGCGGCGCGGACCGGCACTAAAATCGGGGGTGTGAGCCGGCCCAACGAGGAGATCGAAGCGCTGCTCCGGGAGTACGCGGACCTCATCCTGATCACCGGCGGGGACGCGTTCAAGGCCCGCGCCTACGAGAAGGCCGCACGCGCCATCGGCGGCCACCACACCGATGTGTCGACGCTCGACGCCGCGGGGCTGCGCAAGATACCGAACGTCGGCAGGTCCATCGCCGACAAGGTTCTCCAGTACCTCCGGACCGGCACGTTGCCCGCCGTGGAGGACATCAGGGCGAAGATCCCCGCCGGCGTGCGCCACCTGATGGCCATCCCCGGGCTCGGCCCCAGAAAGGCCATGACGCTCTACGAGGACCTGCACGTCTCCTCGGTGCCCGAACTCCTCGACGCCCTCCACGAGGAGCGGCTGCGCGACCTCAAGGGGTTCGGCCCGAAGACCGAGGAGAACATCCTGCACGGCATCGAGCAGTTGCGGTCCGCGGGCGACCGGGTGCCGATCAACGCCGCCATGGAGGTCGCCGAGGAGATCGTGGCCGAGCTGTCCACCCTGACCGGCTGCGAGAACTGCGCCTACGCCGGGTCGCTGCGCCGGATGCGGGAGACCATCGGGGACGTGGACGTGCTCGTGGCGGCGGCGGTGTCCGCCCGGTTCATGGACGCCTTCGTCACGATGCCGGGCACCGCCGAGGTGATCGCCCACGGCACGAAGAAGACCTCCGTGCGCACCACGAAGGGCCTACAGATCGACCTGCGCGTCGTGCCGCCGGACTCCTGGGGCGCGGGACTCCAGTACTTCACGGGCTCCAAGGCGCACAACATCCGCACCCGCGAGATGGCCGTGCACCACAAGCTCAAGCTCTCCGAGTACGGGCTGTTCCACGCCAGGTCCGGCAAGAAGATCGTCTCGCAGACCGAGGAGGAGGTCTACGCACGGCTCGGTCTGCCCTGGATCCCGCCGACGCTGCGCGAGGACCGCGGCGAGGTCGCCGCAGGGCTGCACGGCGACCTGCCGGACCTGGTCACCGAGGCGGACATCAAGGGCGATCTGCACACCCACACCGACCTCACCGACGGCATCGCCCCGCTGGGCGAGATGGTGACGGCCGCCGCCCACCGGGGGCTGCGCTACTACGCGGTCACCGACCACGCGCCGGACCTCGCCATGCAGCGGATGACCGACGAGAAGGTGCTGGCCCAGCGCGAGCGGATTCGCGAACTCGACGGCCGGCACCGGAAGATGCGGGTACTGCACGGCACCGAGCTCAACATCGGCCCGGACGGATCGGTGGACTGGCCCACGGACTTCCTGCGGGGCTTCGACCTCTGCGTGGCATCCGTGCACTCGCACTTCGGCCAGGGGCGGGACGCCCAGACCCGGCGGCTCGTCACGGCCTGCGAGAACCCGGAGGTCAACATCATCGGCCACCCGACCACCCGGATCATCGGCAAGCGGCCGGGCCTGGACGTGGACCTCGACGCGGTGTTCGCCGCCTGCGCCCGCACCGGGACGGCGCTGGAGATCAACGCCCACCCCGACCGGCTCGACCTGTCCGACGAGCACATCCTGCGCGCCAGGCGTTACGGCGTGAAGTTCGCCGTGAACACCGACGCCCATGCCCCGCTGCACCTCCAGTACCTGCGCTACGGCGTGGGCACCGCGCAGCGCGGCTGGCTGACCGCGGACGAGGTGATCAACACCTGGCCGCTGGCGCGCCTGCGACGATTCCTCCACAAGAAAGGCGCCACGGGCAGCTCGCCCTAATCTGGAAGTAGTCACCACCTGGCAGTACTCACCGTCCCCGAGCCGGGGGTAGATCATGGAACTCGGATTTCTCAAGCCGCTCTTCGACCGTCCGGGCCCATGGGCCTCGGCGTACATCGACACCACGCGCGCGACCGAGGACGCCCAGAAGCAGCAGAAGCTGCGCGAGCGCGCCGTCGCCACCCAGCTCATCGACGCGGGTGCCGACGCGTACACGTGCCGGGCGGTGATGGACCGGCTCGCCCACGAGCCGGTGTCCGGGGCACCGCCCGGCCGCGCCGTCTTCGCCGCGGGCGCCGAGGTCGTCCTCGACGTCCCGCTCGGTGTGCCCCCGGTGGGCATCGAGGCGACCTGGTCCCTGCTGCCGCACATCGCGCCGCTTCCCGGTCTGGTCGGTGAGGAGCCGGCGTGCCTGGTCGCGTACATCGACCGCACCGGGGCCGATGTGGAGCTGCGCGATGCCCAGCGCAGTCGGATGCTGGTCACGGCGGACGGCAAGGAGTTGCCGGGCCGGGGACACCGTGCCGTCCCCGCGGACCGCCATGAGTGGCACTACCGGAACAAGGTCGAGAACACCTTGGACCAGACCGCCGACCTCATCGCGAACGAGCTCGCCCGGCAGTGGCCGCAAAGCGGCGCACAGCTGCTGGTGCTGACCGGCGACGCCCGGGAGCGCAGGGCCGTCTTCCACCGGCTGCCCGAGCAGATCCGGGCCGTCACCGTGGAGGCCGAGAACGGCAGCCGGTCCGCGGGCGCCTCCCAGAGCGTGCTCAACCGCCAGATCGCACAGGCCCGCGAGCAGTACGCGCAGACGCGCCTCGAAGCTGCCCTCGGCCGCTTCCGCGCCGGACGCCGCCGCCCCGGCGAGCACGGTGCGCGCGGTGTCGACAGCAACCCCGGAGACGCGGCGGAAGGAGTGCCCGCGGTCATCGAAGCGGCCCGTCGTCACCAGGTGGGCACGCTGCTCCTCGGGCAGGACGCATCCGATGCGGGCCGCGAGGTCTGGATCGGGCCCGGTGTCGACGAGGTAGCCGTCCAGCGCGGTCAGGCGCAGGCGATGGGCGTCCAGAAGCCCGAGCGGGCGCGCGCGGACGACGCCGTGCTGCGGTCCGCCGCCGCGGCCGACGCCGAGGTGCTGCTGGTTCCCGAGGGCGCGTCGGGCCCGGCGGGTGGCCTCGGGGCGGTGCTGCGCTGGACCGCGTGAGGGGCGGGCCCGCTCACACCCGCCGCACGATCGCTCCGGAGGCGGCCAGGGCGGCGGTCTCGTCGCCGGGTGCCGCGTCGTCGGTGACGACGGCGTGCAGGGCCGAGGCCGGGGCGACGAAGGCCAGAGCGGTGCGGGAGAGCTTGGCGGCCTCGGCGACGGCGATCACCCGGCGGGCCGAGGCCATCGCGGCGCGCTTCACGGCGGCGTCGGCCAGGTCGTAGGCGGTCAGCCCGTCGGCGGCGGTCAGGCCGCAGCAGCCGAGGACGGCGGTGTCGAAGCGCAGCGCGGCCAACGCGGACTCGGTCAGCGGGCCGGTCAGGGCGAGCTCTCCCGGGCGCGGCTGGCCACCGGGCACCAGCAGCGTCACCTGGGGGCCGTCGGTCAGGGCGTTGACGGCATGCAGGGACAGCGGCATCACGGTGACGCGCCGGTCGCGGAGCGTGCGGGCCACCTCCAGGCATGTGGTGCCGCTGTCGAGGGCCACCGACTCGCCGTCGGCGACGAGTCGGGCGACCTCCTCGGCGATGCGCCGCTTGGCCTCCTGCCCTTCCGTGGCGCGCAGCGCGAACGGCGGTTCCTGGCCCCGCAGCAGCAGGCTGCGCGCTCCGCCGCGGTAGCGCTCCAGGACTCCCTGCTCGGCCAGTGCCTCCAGGTCGCGGCGGATGGTCATCTCCGAGGCGCCGGTCAGTTCGGCCAGTTCGGCGACGCCCATACGGCCGGCCGCGCGTACGGCGTCCGTGATCTGCCTCAGTCGGTCGGTGCTCACCATGGACGCCATTGAACATCATTTCTGTTCGTAACGCGAGTTTCGAACAGAGAGATTGTTCGATATGTTCGCGGCATGCCAACTTCCCTACGGGTCGGCCGCTGGGCCACCTTTGTCTTCTTCGGCCTGAACGGCTTCGTCATGGGCATGTGGGTCGTCCACATCCCGGTGATCGAGAGCCGGGTCGGCATCGGCCACGCCGTGCTCGGCTGGCTGCTCCTCCTGCTGGGCGCCGGGGCGTTCGCCGGTATGCGGCTGGCCGGCCCGCTCGCCGACCGCTTCGGTCCCCGCGTCGCCGTACCCGCCGGGGCGGCGCTGTGCAGCGCGGCGCTCGTCCTGCCGGGCCTGGCCACCGGGCCCTGGACGCTCGGCGGGGCGCTGCTGGCGCTCGGCTTCGGCAACGGCTGCCTCGACGTCGCCATGAACGCCCACGCGGTCCACGTCGAACGCGGCTACCGGCGGCCCATCATGTCCGCCTTCCACGCGGTCTTCTCCATCGGCGGTGCGCTGGCCGCACTGGTCGGCGCCCGCACCCTCGGCTGGGGCTGGTCCCCCGCCGCGACGCTCGGCGCGGTCGGTGCGATCGGCCTGGCGACCGGCCTGCTCACCGCGCCGGCGCTGCTGCGCACCGAACGCTCCGACGGCGACCGGGCCGCCACCGCGACCACCGGCCGCCGGACCCGGATCCCCGCTCGGATCCGGGCCCTGGCCGCCCTCGCGCTGATGCTGATGCTGTGCGAGGGAGTGGCCAACGACTGGTCCACGCTGCACCTTCGGGACGCCCTGGACGCGCCCGCCGCCACCGCCGCCATCGCCTACGGCGCCTTCGCGACCGCCATGACCGTGGGACGCCTGCTCACCGACCGGGTCGCCGGGCGGTTCGGAGCCGTCGCCGTCCTGCGGTACGGGGCCGCCACGGCCGCGGTCGGCCTGGCCGCGGCGGCCCTTTCGCCCTGGATCCCCTTGGCGCTGGTCGGGTGGGCGGTGTTCGGGATCGGACTGTCAGGCTGCATCCCCCAGCTGTTCAGCGCCGCCGGACACGCCGATCCGGAGGCCGCGGCGACCAATGTCTCCCGGGTGGCGGGCCTCGGCTACCTCGGCATGCTCGCCGGCCCCGCGGTCATCGGACCGCTCACCCACCTCGCCCCGCTCGCCGTGGTCCTCCTCCTGCCGGTGGCCCTGTGCGCCCTGGCCGCCGCGGCGGCCGGCATCCTGCGCCAGGGCCCCCACGTCGCGTCGGGCTCGGCCGCGGCCGGTGCGGAGCCCGCGCGGCAACCGTGACGCCTCAGGCCCCCGTGACGCCGTCGATGCCCTCCCGGATCAGGTCGGCGTGGCCGTTGTGCCGGGCGTACTCCTCGATCATGTGGACCAGGATCCAGCGCAGCGAGACGCCCGCGTCGCCGACGTGGGCGGCCTCCTGCGCGGAGAGCGTGCCGGAGTCCTCCAACGACGAGCCGGCCACCAGCTCGCGACTGTGTGCCACCTCCGCGCGCCAGACGGTCAGCGCCTCCTCGATACCGCGGTCGGGGACGAGTTCGAAGCCGTGTCCCCCGCCCTCGCCGAACACCGGCGGCAGGTCGCGGCCGGCGAACACCCGCTGGAACCAGTTGCGTTCCACCTCCGCCATGTGCTGGACCAGGCCCAGCAGCGTCATCGGCGAGGGCGCCACCGAGGCCAGCCGCACCTGGCGGTCGTCCAGCCCGGAGCACTTCACCGCGAGCGTCGCGCGGTGGAAGTCCAACCAGCTTTCCAGCATGGTGCGTTCATCGGCGTGTGGGGGCGGGACGGGGCGCCCGTCCGGTGTCGTGGTCATACCCTCCACCCTGACACGGATCACGGCCTCACCCGCTGTCGTCGTCGCGCTGCGCACGGCGCCACGAGCGGTATGCGGCCACCGCGGTGTGCAGCGTGGGGAAGATCCGGTCCGCGCCGACGGACCCGCTGAGTCCGTACGCGTCGAGCTGGTCGCGCAGATCCTGTTTGACCCGTGCCAGGGCGAACTCGATGCCGCGCCCGGTCAGTTCCTGCCGCAGTTCGTCCAGCGCGTCCAGCGCGGTGATGTCCACTTCCACGTTCGCCTCGGTGTTGAGGACGAACCACCGCACGGGGCTCTGCTGCTCCTCCACCGCGGCCAGCGCACGTCGCTTGAAGTCCTCGGCGTTGGCGAAGAACAGCGGGGAGTCGTAGCGGTAGACCAGCAGTCCCGGGACGGTGCGCGCCTGTGGGTAGTCGTCGACGTCGTGCATCCCCGCCAGGCCGGGCACCATGCCCTCGACGGCGTCGTGCGGTCGCGCCACCCGGCTCAGCAGCTCGACGACCGACAGGCCCACGGCCACCAGCACCCCGTACAGGATGTCCAGGGCGAGGACCCCGACGAGGCAGCTGAGCGCCAGCAGGAGTTCCCGGCGCCGGAAGGACGCCAGCCGCCGGAAGCCCGCGACGTCGACCATCCGCACCGCGGCGTAGACGACCAGTGCGCCCAGCACGGCCGTCGGGGTGTTGGTGAGCAGGGGGCCCAGGAAGAGGAGCACGGCGACCACCGCGGCGCCGGCGGTCAGCGCGTACGCCTGGGTGTGCCCGCCCGCCGACTTGGCGAGCGCGGTACGGCTGGCACTGCTGCTCACCGGGAACCCCTGGAGGACACCGGCGCCGAGGTTGGCGGCGCCCAGGGCGAACAGCTCGTTGTTGGCGTCCAGGCGTGGACCGCGGTCGCCGGTGACGAAGGCCCGCGCGGTGAGGATGAAGTCGGTGTAGCCCACCAGCAGCACCCCGATGGCCGGCAGCAGCAGCTGGGGCAGGCCGCCGAGGTCGGGCAGTTGGGCGCGGGGTAGCCCGGCCGGGATCTCGCCGATCACCGGGAGGCCACGGTCCGCCAGGCCGAACGCGGCCGACACCGCCGTGCCGAGGGCGAGGACGAACAACGGGCCGGGCACTCCACGGGGGAGGCGGGTCGCCGCGTACAGCAGGACCAGCGCCCCGACGCTGAAGAGCACCGTGAGGGGTTGGGCCCGGGGCAGGTTCTGGGCGAAGGACAGCAGCTTGGGGAAGAACCCGGAGCCCTCGGTGGGGACGCCGGTGAGCTTGGTCAGCTGGTCCACGACCATGATCAGCGCCACACCCGCCAGATACCCGATCAGAACCGGCCGGGACAGCAGATCCGCCACGAACCCCAGCCTCGCCACCCATCCCGCCAGACACATCAGGCCGACCGCGACGGCGAGTGCGGAGGCCAGGACCGCATACCGCGCCGGGTCCCCCGCGGCGAGCGGCCCGACGACGGCGGCGGTCATCAGCGCGGTCGTCGACTCCGGCCCCACCGACAGCAGCCGGGACGACCCCAGGAGGGCGTACAGCCCGATCGCGGGCAGGATGGCCCACAGGCCCACGACCGGCGGCAGGCCGGCGACGCTGGCGTAGGCCATGACCTGTGGCACGAGATAGGCGGCCACCGTGATGCCGGCGACGAGGTCCCCGCGCAGCCAGGAGCGCCGGTACCTCGTCAGCACCGCGAGGCCGGGCGTGCCGGGCACCGCACGGTGCGGTCCTGCGCCGGGGGTGCCGGGGGTGCCGGTGTGCCGGGACACGGGCCTCCTTCGCGTGAGCCCTCGGTGGCCCGGTCAGGAGCCGGGGGTCGGTGTCGGCCGACCGGCCGCTCGCGCCCTACGGGCCAGGAACTTGCCCAGTTCCCACAGGAGCAGCAGCGCGACGGCGGCCAGCAGCGCCCAGCCGAACTGCCGCAGGTCGATCCGGGTGGTGCCGAGGATCCGGCGGAAGCCGTCCAGCTGGGTCACCAGCACCGCGAGGGCGAACTGGGCCAGCGCCACCCAGTTCATCTGCCTGCTGTCGAACGTGCTCGTCGTCAGCACCGAACCCGTCTCGCTGCGGCATTCGAACGCGGCCACGATCAGGCAGAGGGCGAAGGCGGTGAACGCCATCGCATTGCCGATCCGGGCGCTGTCGTAGCGGGACTCCCCCAGTTTGATCAGTCCGAGCAGGATGACGGTGATCGCCAGCCCGCCGAGCCCGACCGTGACCATCACGGGTCGGGTGAGCACCGACTCGCCCCGCGGGCGTGGCCGGCGCCGCATCAGCCCCGGGCTCTCCCGGTCGAAGCCCAGCGCGAAGCCGAACGAGGCGTTGACCACGAAGTGGATCCACAGGACCTGCGGCGGCGTGAAGGGTTCACCGGCCGCGAGGTTGACCAGGGTGGCCCCGAGGAAGGTCAGCACGAAGGTGACCAGCAACAGCAGCACGAACCGGATGTACTTGGTGAGGTTGTCGTAGAGCTTCCGGCCCTGTTCCACGGCGTACACGATCGTGGCGAAGTTGTCGTCGGACAGGATCATCCGCCCCGCGTTCCTGGCCACGTCCGTGCCGCTGCCCATGGCGATGCCGATGTCGGCGGACTTGATGGCGGGCGCGTCGTTGACGCCGTCACCGGTCATCGCCACGACGTCGCCCTTCTTCTTGAGCGTGGTGGCGAGCAGCACCTTGTGCTCCGGTGCGACCCGCCCCAGGACACCGATGTCGTCGATACGGGCGAGCCGTTCGTGCTCCGGCAGCGCGGCGAACTCGGCGCCCAGGAGCGGCTCACCGGGGATGCCGAGCTCCCGGGCGATGGCGGCACCGGTGGTGACGTCGTCCCCGGTGACCATGCGGACCCGGATGTGGGCGTCCTGGGCGCTGGCCACGGCGGCCCTGGACTCGTCGCGCGGTGGATCGATCATGCCCACCAGGCTGGTCATCTCAAGGTCGGTGACGTAGGCGAGCAGGTCACCGTCCGCGTCGAAGCCGGACGGGTCCAGGTCCCGGGTGGCCGCGGCCATCACCCGGCGGCCCGCACCGCCCATTCGCGCCGTCTGTTCCTCGGCGCGCCGCCGCAGTTCGGCGTCCCACGGAATGCTCCTGCCGGCGGAGAGCGCGGTGGTCGCGCGGGCCAGCACTGCCGGCGCCGCACCCTTGACGAAGCAGCGCACCACGGGCCGGCCGGCGGTGTCGACGGCCGCGTTGAAGGTGGCCATCAGCTTGTAGCTCGGGTCGAACGGCAGCGTGGCGAGGCGGGCCAGCCGGGCGCGGGTGGCTTCGGTGTCCAGCCCGGCCTTGTGCGCCAGCACCAGGAGCGCGCCCTCGGTCGGATCGCCCACGACCGTGCCGTCCTCCAGCTTGGCGTCGTTCGCCACGAGGTACGGGAGGATCGCCTCCTCGATGCCCGCACGGGCCCCCGCCACGTGGTGGACCCTCCCTTCCAGGGCGTAGCCGGTGCCCGAGACGGTGTACCGGTCGGTGGGGCTCACCACCTCGACGGCGGTCATCTGGTTCTTCGTCAGGGTGCCGGTCTTGTCCGAGTTGATCGCGGACGTGAACGCCAGGGTCTCCACCGACGGCAGCTCCTTCACGATCGCATGGCGCTTCGCCAGTTCGAGGCTGCCCACCGAGAGGATCGCCTGGGTCACCGTCGGCAGCGCCTCGGGGATGGCCGCGATGGCCAGCGAGACCGCGCTCACGAACAGCGCGTCCCAGGGCTGACCGCGGCTGCGCCCCAGGGCAAACATCACGACCATGGTCAGGCCGGCCGCCACGGTGATCCACACCGTCAGGGTGTTGAGCTCCTTGGTGAGCGGCGGCTCCTCCTTCTCGGTGGCCGACAGCATCCCCGAGATCTTGCCGAGTTGGGTCTCCGCGCCGGTCGCGGTGACGACGAGGAGACCGCTGCCGTGTGTGACCGGGGTGTTCATGAACGCCATGTCGGACTGCTCCCCCGGGCCCAGCCGTTCGTCCGTCAGCGTGCCGACGTCCTTCGCGGCCGGCACGCTCTCGCCGGTGAGCGCCGACTCGTCGATCTGTAGGGCGTGCGCCTCGACGATCCGGCCGTCCGCCGGGACCTGGTCGCCGGCCGCGACGAGCACGACGTCGCCCACCACGAGCCGTTCCGCCGGGACCTCCGACTCGGTGCCCTCGCGCCGCACCCGGGCCGTCGCCCGCATCATGGACGTAAGCGCGTTCATCGCGCTCTCGGCCTTGCCCTCCTGGCGCAGCCCGACGACCGCGTTCAGCAGCGTCAGCAGGAGGAGCAGGATCGCCGTGCCCCACTGCGCGATCAGCATCGAGACCATGGCGGCCGCCACGAGGACGATCTGCATATAGCTGCGGTACTGGTCGAGGAAGCGCAGCCAGGCCGGCCGCGGCCGCTCCTCGGGCAGCGCGTTCGGGCCGTTCTCGGCCCACAGCTCAGCGGCCCGGGCCGCGGAGAGCCCGACCGCCGGGTCGACGCCCAGCGCCTCCGCCACGTCCTCGGGGGTCCGCGCGTACCAGGGCTCCGGCACACCGGGCCGGCCCGCCTGGTCCGGCTGCGTCGTCATCGTCGGGCCTCCGATCCGAACCGTTCCGCCGCACCCCGATGAACCCCGGGTCCGTCCGTTCAGGGCCCGGCCGCAGTCCCTTGGGGCCCCTCCCCCTCCAGTTCGTGCCGGGCGTCCTGGAGGTCCTCGCGGGCCTCCTCGCTCACCATGGGGTACTGGGGGTCGAGGTCCATCAGCGTGTGGGCCAGCACCGCTGCCGTGCAGATGCGCGCGAACCACTTCCGGTCCGCCGGTACGACGTACCAGGGCGCCCACCGCGTACTGGTCGCCGAGAGCATCTCGGAGAACGCGCGCTGGTAGTCGTCCCAGCGCCGCCGTTCCCGGACGTCGGCGGCGGAGAACTTCCAGTTCTTCTCCGGCAGGTCGATCCGCTTCAGGAAGCGGATGCGCTGCTCTTCCCTGGACAGGTTCAGAAAGACCTTCACCACCTTGAACCCGTTGTCGGTGAGGTAGCGCTCCCAGTTGTTGATCTCCCGGTAGCGGCGGTCCCAGATCTTCGGCCCGCGCGCGTGCTGCGGCAGCCGCTGCCGTTCGAGGACTTCGGGATGCACGCGTACGACGAGCACTTCCTCGTAGTGGGAACGGTTGAAGATCGCGATCTCGCCGCGGGCGGGGAGCCGGGCCGCGTAGCGCCAGAGGTAGTCGTGGTCGAGCTCCTCCACGGACGGCACCTTGAAACTGCTCACCTTCACGCCCTGCGGATTCACCCCGCTCATGACGTGGCGGATCGTCCCGTCCTTGCCTCCGGCGTCGAGGGCCTGAAGACAGAGCAGCACGCCGTAGGTGTCCTGGGCGGCCAGCCGCTCCTGGTACTCGGCGAGCAGCGCCACCCCCCGCTGGAGCAGCTCGATGCCCTCCCGTTTGTTCAGTTCGGCCCGGTAGCGCGGATCGAAGTCCTCGCCCAGGTCCACCCGCGTCCCCGGCTTCACCCGCAGCGGCTCGATGAGCTTCGCGATGTTTTCGGCCCTGATGTCCGCCATCGACGACCTGCCGTTTCTGCCTGTCACGCGGGCGCGACCGGTGCGTCACCGTCGGTGAACTGCACGTCCGTCACCTTCATTTTGCAACCGGTGCGGCGAGATCGCCCGGCGGGCGAGGGAACCGGCGCCGGGCCGCCTCAGTTCCGCAGGAAGTACGCGCACTGGTACGGGCCGAGCGGCTCGCCCTTGGGGCGGAGGGTGACCTGGATGTCGTCGGGGCGGAGCGTGGGGTGGAGGACCGCCTGGGCGCGGGCCAGGGTGCACACCAGCTGTCCGTTGCGGAGGCGGTCGTCGGCGGAGAGGTGGGTGTCCGGTATGTCGAGGGTGACGCGGTTGCCGTTCCCGGAGGCGTGGTACGCGCCGTAGAGCGCCACGAGGTTGGTGAGTCCGTTCTTCTGCTCCGACTCGTTCGGGCCCGCGAAGAGCAGCTTGATGGCGGAGTCGAGGTGACGCACCTTCAGGTCGGGCCGTGAGACACCGCGCAGGCCCCGGTCCGAGGCGAAGTAGATCCGCATGCCCTTGGTGAGACCCGCCACCGGCTCGCCGGCGTCGATCACCCCCGTCGGTCGGATCCCGCAGCCGGCGGCGGCCGCCAGGAGCACGACCACCACGACGACGGTGCGCAGCGTCTTCATCGCGCGTCCTCCGGACGGTTGCGGGGAAGCCGGAGCGTGAAGACCGCACCGCCCTCGGAACGGTTGGCGGCGACCAGGGTGCCGCCGTGCAACTGGGCGTTCTCCAGGGCGATGGCGGTACCGAGCCCACTGCCCTCGGACCGCCTGCGGGCGGTGTCGGCCTTGTAGAAGCGGTCGAAGACGTGCGGCAGGACCTCGGGCGGCAGGCCGGGGCCGCGGTCGGTGACGTCGAGGGTGATCTCGTCCTCCGTGGCGCGGAGGACCACCGCCACCGGCTTGGCGCCGTGGCGCAGCGCATTGCCGACGAGGTTCGCCACCACGACGTCGATCCGGCGTCGGTCGACCACCGCCCGCACCCCCTCGGCGAGGTCCGTGTGCACCTCGGCGGACCAGCCCCGCCGGGTGAGCACCTGGCGGACCAGCTCCGCCAGGTCGGTCTCCGCGGCGTCCAGCGCCACGGTCCCGGCGTCGAAGCGCGAGATCTCGATGAGGTCCTGGACGAGGCGGGTGAGCTGGGCGACCTCCGCACTGACGGTGCGGGCGGCCAGCGCGGAGTCCGGCGGCAACTGGTCGGCGTCCTCGTCCAGCACGGTCGACACCATGGTCATCGCGGCGAGCGGGGTGCGCAGTTCGTGGGAGACGTCGGCGACGAAGCGGCGGGCGCGCTCCTCCTGGTCCCGCAGTTCGGCGACGGAGGCCTGGAGGCTCTCGGCGGTGTGGTTGAAGGTCTCGGCCAGTTCGGCGAGTTCGTCCCGTCCCTTCACCGTGACGCGGGTCGACAGTTCCCCCGCGGCGAGCTTCCGGGTGGCCCGGGACAGGTCCCGTACGGGTCTGAGCACGGTGCGGGCGGCGAGCAGTGCGAGGGCCGCGGCCAGCAGTACGACCGGGAGGAGTCCCGCGCGGACGCTGGAGAGCAGCACGGCGATGTCCTCCTCCTCGGCCCGGAGCGGGGCGATGGTGAAGACGTCGAGGTCGGAGGTGCGCCCGGAGGCGAAGGCCACGGACGCGCCGACCACCAGGAACGGTTCGCCGTGCCACGCCACGCGCTGGTAGCGCAACCGGCCGGTGGTCCGGACCGCGGTCCGCAGCTCCGGCGTGATCCGGGTCTGGTCCGCCAGTGAGTCCGAGGTGGCCGTGAGGTCGTGGTAGCGGGCGACGACGATGTCGTCGCCGAGTCCGCGCGAGACACTCCCGGCGAAGCGGGTGAGGGTGCTCCGGTCGGGAGGTATGTCGAGGTCGGCGGCGACCTCGCCGACCCGGTTGCGGAAATCGGTCAGGACCGCGTTCTGGGCCCGCTCCAGCACGGCGCTGCGGGACTCGCGGTAGGCGAGCGCGGTCGAGGTCACCGCGCTGATCAGGGTGACGAGGACGAAGGCGACCACGAGTCGGGTACGCAGCCCGAACCTACGGCCCCGGGGGCGTCTCATCCGTGCCTCACAACGGGCCGAACCGGTAGCCGAAGCCCCGGACGGTCTGGATGTACCGGGGCTTGGCGGGGACGTCCTCGATCTTGGTGCGCAGCCTGCGCACGGCGGCGTCCACCAGTCGCGAGTCGCCGAGGTAGTCGAGGTCCCAGACCGAGGTGAGGAGTTGCTCGCGGCTGAACACCCGGCCCGGCGCGGCCGACAGCTCCAGCAGCAGCCGCAGTTCCATGGGCGGCAGCGGGACGGGCGCGCCCAGCTTGGTCACGGTCAGGCCGACCCGGTCGATGACGAGCCCGGCGTGCTGCTCTCCCGGCGCCGAGCCCGGCGCCGGCTCGGCACGGCGCAGTGCGGCCCTGATCCGGGCTTCCAGCACCCGGGCCGTGACCGGTTTGACCACGTAGTCGTCGGCGCCCGCTTCGAGCCCCGTGACGATGTCCTGGTCGTCGCCGCGCGCCGTGAGCATGATCACCGGGATGGTGCTGCGGGCCCGGATGCCGCGGCAGACCTCGAAGCCGTCCATGCCGGGCAACATCAGGTCGAGGACCACGAGCTCGATCGGCTTCCCGGGAAGGCCGTCCAACAGCGGGAGCGCCTCCTCCCCGGTGCCGGCCACGGAGACGTCGTAGGCGTGTCGGCGCAGTACGAGCTCCATCCCGTCGCGTACGGAGGTGTCGTCCTCGATCAGCAGCACGTGCGGCATGCCCTTGATTATGCGGGAGCGTTTGCCCATGTCAGACCGGGTCCGCCGGAGGATTCAGGCCCCGCGGGCAATTGTTACGTCCCCATCATCCACGCATCCAGCGCTCATCATGTGACCGGCCGAGCGTGGACACCATGGACAAGCGAATCCCCTCCCGCGGCGGCGGCCGGCTCCGTTCGGCGGCACTCGTCGCGCTCCCCGTGCTGCTCCTCTCCGCCGCCTGCGGCGCCACGGACGACGGCCCCACGACGGGCCAGGAGGTCGCCTCCGTGCCCGGCGACGCCGCCTCCGGCAGCAAGGACACCGGGAGTTCGCGGCAGCAGAGCGGTACCGGCGACAAGGGCGCGTTCTACGACGCCCAGTTGGCCTATGTGCGGTGCATGCGCGGCAAGGGCGGAATCAAGGACTTTCCCGATCCGAAGCTGAGCGGCTACCTCGACTGGACGAAGATCGACGAGATCGCCCGGAAGCCCGGGAACGAGGAGGCGTCCAAGGGCGGCAAGAACGGCGTCTGCGGCAAGGAGATGACCGCTGCCATGCGGCTGGAGCCGAAGCGCGACGTGCAGAAGGAGTACGAGTCGCTGCTGTCGCACGCCACCTGCATGCGGCAGCACGGCGTCTCGGCGTTCGCCAACCCCACGCTGTCCGGCGGCAATGTGCTGCCCGGCGGTGACCCCGACCCGATCGCGTCGCGGATCGACACCGACTCCCCGGCTTACCAGCGGGCCCGCCAGGCGTGCAAGGACAAGCTGCTCGACGGTCTGGACGGCATGCAGTGACGCGGCGCACGGCACGGGTGGCGGTCGGTGCGGTGGCGGCCGCCGCCGCGATCGGGGCGGGCACCCTGCTCCTCGGGGGCGGTGACCCGGACGCCCCGGCGGAGCGGAAGGGCGACCTGCCGCCCGCCACCACCGGGATCACCCGCACGGACCTGGTACAGAGCAAGACCGTCGACGGACACCTCGACTACGCCCGGCGCCGCACCGTCAAGTCCCCGGTCGAGGGGACGGTCACCAAGGCCGCCGAGGAGGGCCGGACGGTCCGGCTCGGGCAGCGGCTCTACGAGCGGGACGCCCGGCCGGTGATCCTGATGTACGGGCAGACTCCGGCGTTCCGGGCGATGAAGGTCGGCGACCGGGGTCCGGACGTCCTCCAGTTGGAGCGCAACCTCCGCGACCTCGGGTTCGGCTCCGGCCTGTACGTCGACACCCGCTACGACCGGGGCACCGAAGCCGCGGTCAAGAGCTGGCAGAAGTCGCTCGGCATCGAGACGGCGGACGGCACGGTCGGCAAGGGGGACGTCGTCTTCCAGCCCGGTGCGGTGCGGGTGGTGGCCGCGGACGCCGCGCTCGCCGACCAGATCGGCCCGGAGAAGACCGTGCTGACCGTCGCCTCGACCGAACCGGTCGTCCGGGCCCAACTCGACCAGAACGACGTGGCGTTGACGTCCCGGGGCACCAAGGTCGAGGTCACCCTGCCCAGCGGCCGGACGGTCGGCGGCAAGGTGGCGGGAACCGTCAGGCCGGAGGCGTCGGAGGGCGCCGGCGGTTCGAGCCAGGAGGGCATCACGGTGGAGGTCACCCCGGACGGTCCCCGGTCCGCCCTCGCCTCCGAGGACTCCAAGGCCACCGCCAGCGTCAGGTTCATCAGCGAGAGCCGGCGGAACGTGCTGACCGTACCCGTCGAGGCGGTCGTCGCCCTGCGCGGCGAACACGGCGGCTACGGGCTCCAGATCGTCCAGGGCCGCACCAGCAGGATGGTCCGGGTCACGACCGGCATGACCGCCGACGGGCGCATCGAGGTCAGCGGCGGCGGCATCACCGAGGGCATGAAGGTCGGTGTGGCCGAGCGATGACGGTGATCGAACTACGGGCCGCCGGCAAGTCCTACCCGGGCGGAGTGCACGCCCTGCGCGGCGTGGACCTGCGTGTCGACCGCGGCGAACTCCTCGCGATCGTCGGCCCGTCCGGCTCCGGGAAGTCCACCCTGCTCCATCTGGTCGGCACCCTCGACCGGCCCTCGTCGGGCACGGTCCGGGTGGCCGGGCACGACGTGGGGGCCCTCTCCGACAGCGGGCTGTCCGCGCTGCGGGCACGCCACATCGGCTTCGTCTTCCAGCACTTCCACCTGTCCCCCGGCCGGGACGCGGTCGACAACGTCGCGGACGGCCTGCTGTACGCGGGCGTCCCGCTGCGGGAACGGCGGGCGCGGGCCCGCGTCGCCCTGGAGCGGGTACGCCTCGGCCATCGGCTCGCGCACCGGCCGCACCAGCTCTCCGGCGGTGAGAAGCAACGCGTCGCCATCGCCCGCGCCCTGGTCGGCGAGCCGGACCTGCTGCTCGCGGACGAGCCCACGGGCGCGCTGGACACCGCGTCCGGCGAGCTCGTCATGGAACTCGTCCACGAACTCCATGCGACCGGCACCACGATCTGCGTGATCACCCACGACAACGAGATCGCCGGCTCGCTGCCCCGCCGCATCCGGCTCCGGGACGGGTCCGTGGTCTCCGACTCCCGTTCCGGCGAGGCGGCCGCATGACCGGGCCCGCGCTGCAACCCGCCCGCCTCGCCGCGGCCGACGTGCTGCGGGTCGGCGCCGTCGGACTCCGCGCGCGCCACGCCCGGGTGCTGCTCTCGGCCCTGGGCATCGCGATCGGCATCGCCACGATGGTCGCGGTCGTCGGCCTCTCCACGTCCAGCCGGGCCGACCTGATGGCGCGGCTCGACCGCCTGGGGACGAACCTGCTCACCGCCGAGGCCGGCAAGGACGCCCTGGGCCGGGAGGTGAAGCTCCCGAAGAGCGCGGTGGCCATGGTCGAGCGCATCGGCCCGGTGCAACGGGCCTCGGCCACCGGTCAGGTGGACGCCCGGATCCGCCGTAGCGACGTGGTGCCCGAGGAGCAGCCGGCCGGAGTCACCGCACAGGCCGCCCGAACGGACCTGCTGTCCGCGCTGAACGCCTCGGTGGCCAGGGGTCGTTGGCTCGACAGCGCCAGTGAGCGGCTGCCGGTCACCGTCCTCGGTTCGGTCGCCGCCGCGCGGATGGGGATCACCGAGCCGGGTGGCAAGATCATGATGAACGACCGGTACGTCGTGGTCGTCGGCATCCTCAAGCCCGTCGAACTCGTCCCCAATCTCGACCGGGTGGCCCTGGTCGGGTTCCCGGCGGCGGAGCGGTACCTGGGGTTCGACGGCCACCCCACGACGGTCTTCGAGCGGTCCCCGGACACCTCGGTCGAGGACGTCCGCGCGGTCCTCGCGCGGAGCGTCAGTCCGGGCAACGAGGGTTCGGTGAAGGTGTCCCGGCCGTCCGACGCGCTGGCGGCGAAGGCCGCCGCCGACGAGGGGCTCACCGGCCTCATGCTCGGCCTCGGTGCGGTCGCCCTCCTCGTCGGCGGCGTCGGCGTGGCCAACACCATGGTCATCTCGGTGCTGGAGCGCCGCCAGGAGATCGGTCTGCGCCGCGCGATCGGTGCCACCAAGGGCGCGATCCGGTTGCAGTTCCTGACCGAGTCGCTGCTGCTGTCGGCGCTGGGCGGGACGGCCGGCGCGGTGCTCGGCGCGGCGGCGACGTTCGCCTTCGCCACGGCACAGGGCTGGGCGGTCGTGGTGCCGCCCTGGTCGCTCGGCGGCGGCCTGGGCGCCACCCTCGTCATCGGCGTCCTGGCCGGTCTCTACCCGGCGATCCGGGCGTCCCGGCTGCATCCCACGGTCGCGCTGCACGCGACCTGACTCCCCCACATCAACCGGTCCGCGGAGCTTGGTGCTGCGGCGGACCGGGCGCACAGAGGCACGGACATGGAACAGGGCACGACGCGTCTGCTCGGCCGCGACGCGGAGACGACGGAACTGACCGGGCTGGCGGCGGCCGCGGCCACGGGCGCGGGACGGACGGCCGTCATCGTCGGCGAGGCCGGACTGGGCAAGACCGCCCTGCTGGAGTCGGCCGCGGCCACCGCGGAGCGGCTGGGCTTCCGGACGCTCCGCGGGACGGCACACGAACCGGAACAGCAGCGGCCGTTCGCCACCATCGCCGGCTGTCTGGGAGTGGACGGGAGGTCCACCGACGCCCGCCGCGCCCGGGTCGCCGCGGTGCTCCGGGGCGACGGACGGCACGGGGTGCCGGGTGCCCTCGGCGGCCCGGGCGTGGCCGACTTCACCGGCGTCGAAGCGCTGCTGGGCCTGGTCGACGACGTGTGTGCCAAGGGCCCGCTGGCACTGCTCCTCGACGACCTCCAGTGGGCCGACGCGGCGAGCCTGCACGTGGTGCAGCGGCTGCTGCGGTCGGCGCACCAGTTCCCGCTCCTGCTGATCGGGGCGTGCCGGCCGGGCCACAGCGGTGCGGCCGATCGGCTCGCCGGCAGCGGGGCGCCCGGCAGTCACAGCGTGCTGGAACCGGCGCCGTTGGATCCGCCCACAGTGTCCACCCTGCTGACCGGCCTGTGCGGCGGTGAGCCGGGACCACGGCTGCGGGCCATGGCCGCGGGCGCGGCGGGAAACCCCCTGTACGTCACGGAGTTGGCCGCCGCCCTGGTCCGTGCCGAGGCGATCGAGGTCCGCGCCGGCGTCGCGGAGGTCACCGTGGGCCGCCCCCTGCCGCCGCTGACGGGGCTGATCGGCCACCGGCTGCGCCACCTGGGCGACGATGTGCTCCAGGCGCTCCGCGTGGTGTCGGTCCTGGGCCCCGACTGCACGGTCACCGAACTCGCGGCCGTCCTGGACAGACCGACCCACGAACTGCTCGACATCGTCACCCGGTCCGAGGCCTCCGGCGTCCTCCGGGACACCGGTGACCGCCTGGTCTTCCGCCACGATCTGATGCGGCGCGCCCTGTACGACGCGGTGCCGGGCTCGACCCGCGCCCTGCTGCACCTGAGGACGGCACGGGCCCTCGCCGCTGCCGGGGCCGCACCCGAGCGCGTCGCCGTGCACCTGCTCGCCGCCGCACCGGCCGCCGGTGACTTCGTGCTCTCCTGGCTGATGGCGTCGGCCGCCCCTCTCACCGCCCGGGCGCCCGCGATGGCGATCGAACTGATCGACCGGGCGCTGGACTTCACCGGCCCGGACGATTCGCGCCGCTGCCCTCTGGAGCTGCACCTCGCCCGGGCCCAGCTCTCCGCCGGCCACCTCGCGGACGCCGAGGACACCGCGCGGAGCGCGCTCCTACGGGCCCGGGGCTCCGAGCGGGAGTGGCCCCTGCGCTGGATCATGGTGCAGGCCGCGTTCGGCCGGGGCCGGCCCGACCTGGCGCTGGTGGAGTCCCGGGCCGCGTGCCGCCGTGTGGACGTCCCGGCGGCCGAGGCGACCCGGTTCCGGGCCTTCGGCGCCGTGTGCCTGCTCGCGCTGGGCCGGCTGCCGGAGGCCGGGGCGGTCGCGGCGGCCGCCCGGCGCGCGGCCGAGGCGACGGGCGGCTGCCTCGCCCTGGCCGACGCCCTGCACGTGCTGGCCGCCAAGCACTTCCTCGAAGCGCCGGGAACCGCGGCGTTGGAGCTGACCCGGCACGCCGTCCGACTCGCCGCGCAGTCCCCGCATCCCGCTCAGCGGATCGCGCTGCAACTCACCCTGGCCCACAGCTGTATCGAGCTCGGCCACGGCACCGACGCACAGCGCACCCTGGCCTCCGCGCACGAGGCGGCGGAGCGGACCGGAGGCATGTTCCTGCCCTGGTACCACCTGTCCAGCGCCCTGCTGGCCTTCCACTCCGGCCGCTGGGACGACGCCCTGGCGGAGGTCGAGGCCGGGCTCGATCCGGGCGAGCACTTCTCCACGAGCCGGGCGCTGCACGCGGTGGCCGGCCTGATCGCGGTGCACCGCGGCCGGCAGAACGAGGCCGCCGCGCACCTCTCCGCCGCCGCCGGGGCCACCGGAGGCGGCCCGCGCTGCCTCCCGCCTCCGCGCCATGGACGTCCACCGCAGCCGGCGGGGCCCGCGGAACCGGGCCCGGCACGGCTGGGAGGCGCTCACCGGCACCGAACGCACCGTCGCCGAACACGTCGCGGCCGGCCGCTCCAACCCCGAGATCGCGACCCGTATGTGCATCTCACGACGCACCGTCAGCACCCATGTGTCGCACATCCTGCAAAAGCTCCAGATGTCCTCGCGCATCGAACTGGCCGCCGAGGTCATCCGTCGCGGGCACCGGGAGGACGTACCCGGGGCGGTCTGAGCGCGCGGGGCGCGGGGCCTGCCGAGGGGGTGGCGGCAGGCCCCGGCCCGGCTGCTCAGCAGTTGGTGCGGAGCACCTCGCCGCCGTTCGGCCACAGCCCGGTGGTCTGGTAGCAGTGGCTGCTGTTGGCGTCGAGGTTGTACAGGTACTCCTTGGCGCCGCCGTTGCCCATGGCGAAGGTCACGGTCGCGGTGGCTCCCGTCGCCTCTGCGGGGAAGTAGGCCTTCCACGTCTGGCCGACCGGCTTGGACGTGTGGCAGTAGTTCTTGCTCTCTATGCCGTCCGGCCCCTGCCACTGGTAGCAGGTGTCGACCAGGAAGCCCGAGTTGTTGCTGAACTGGATGTAGTTGCCCGGGCTGGCGGATGCGGTCGGTGCCGCGGTGAGGGTGCCGACCAGGGCCAGGCCCACGACGGCGGCACCATGCATCATCGACTTCTTGATTGCACGCACGCTGGAATTCCCTTCCTCGTCCCTGTCCTCGTTGTGGAGGGGGACTAGCAGCTCTTCTCGGTGATGGACGGGCCCCAGGTGTAACCACTGAACTCGTAGCAGTGGTTGCTCTTCAGGTCGGTGATCTGCGGGGCTTCGAGGTCGCCGATCGCCTGTCCGTGGACGAGTACGGTGAGCCGTACTCCCGTTGCATCGGCGGGAATGTCCACTCCCCAGTCCGTGCCGATGGCCTTGTTGTCGTCGCAACTGTCCGGAGTGGTGGATCCCTGCCACTTGTAGCAGGTCTTGACGAGGAACCAGCCTTTGTTGGAGAAGCCTATGTGCCCGGCGGAATCGGCCGAGGCGGGCGTCGCCGTGACGGCCGTGCCGCCGAGGGCCAGCAACAGCGTGGCGGCGGCGCTATAGGCCATGGACCGCTTTGTCTTGCGCACGGGGTGTCCTTTCTGCATTGCGGGGGAACTCAGCGTCCGTTCATCAACTGCTGGTCGCACGGGACGATGTCCTGGCCCACGCGCTTTCCGCCCGGGAGGGGCGTTTCCGTGCGGAGACCGGTGATCTGCGCACCGCCGAACCGGCCGCCCTGGATCGACACGTTGGTGACCTTGCGGTCCATGTCGTAGCCCATCTTGAGCATGCCCTTCTGGCCGGGCTTGACGGTGATTCCGACGGCACCCGTGCTGGCTTCAGTGCTGGACTGCGAGAATCCCGCGCTGGCACCAATTCCCAGCCTGTCCTTGACGAGGGTCACATCGACGCTGGCGCCGATGTTCCACCCCCAGGAGAAGGTGTGGCCCGCGGTGATGGTCTGGGTGATGTCGTTTCCGTTCGGGCTGCAGTTCTGGATGGGTCCGGTGCCCAGATCGGTGTTCTCCGCGTCGTACCACTTGGTGACCTGGCCGGCGTCCTGGGTGGTCGTGGAAGCACACGAGACGGACAGTGCGCCGCACTGCTGGAGTGCCTCAAGGACGTCGGACTGCCTGGTCAGCGTGGTGCCGTTGTCGAACGTGACGGTTGCGCTGCCCTCGTTCAGCCAGTTGTCGGTGTGGCCGTTGACGTCTTGGAGGGATGCTGCGGACGCCGTCGGCATGGCCATGGCCAGTGCCATGACGGAGACCGCGGCGGCGATTCCTGCCCGGTAGGGGAGGGTCATGGGACGTTCTCGCTTTCTCGGCAACACGAGCCGATTGCTCGGGAGTTTCGGTTGCTCCGGCACCTACCGGATTCAGCAGCCGGTTTCCAGGAGCTTCGCGTTGAAGGCGGTGCCGCTCACCTCGACGCAGCGGTTCTTGTCGGGGTTCACGGCGATGCTGTCCGCCGGGGATTCCCAGGGGAAGGTCTTCAGGTCGATCAGGACCTGTGTGGTGTTCGGCGGGATGCCCACCGTGTACACATCGCCCATGGGGCGCGAGTAGTTGCAGTAGTTCTTGTCCTCCGCGCCCACGAACGTGTAGCAGGTGGTGGCGGCGATTGCGGCGTGCTGCCGGATCTGGACGTTCGTGCCCGATGCGGCGGACGCCGAGGTGGCGAACACCCCCAGCGGCAGAATCGCACCAGCAGCGGTGATCAGGCCGAGCACGGCCCTGTTGCGCCTCTTCATGATGGTTCGGTCCTTTCTCGGAATGACCACGGAAGGCGACGCCGTTCGCTGCTCGATCGAGACCGGCACGCCCTTCGTCGGATGTAAGTAAAGCCAGCGGACAACTCCCCCGGAACAGCGAAAGGCAAAGGCTTCGGTCGTGCGGGAAATCCGTGTGGACGACCGACGGTAAATGGCCCGTGGGACCACGGCCTTCGGGTGGCGCACCCCCGAGGAACGGCCCAGTGGACCACGAGATGCATCGGCGGGAGCACGGCGCCTCGGCCTTGCCCGGACTTCCCGTTCCGCACGCAAAAGCCCCACCCAATACGGGTGGGGCTTTGGGCGGGGTGTTCGTCGATCAGCCGAGGAGGCGGCGGGGCCGCCCGGCGGCTCCCTCGTGGTCGCGCGCCGCTCGCCGGTGTGCCTGCTCCGCGTCCGCTCACCCCGTCCCGGCGGTCGACGACGTCATCGCGGCGGCCAGTTGCGCCCGTCCGGCGATCCCCAACTTGCGGTACGCGCCGGTGAGATGGGTCTCCACGGTCCGCAGGGAGACGAAGAGCCGCTCGGCGATCTCCTTGTTGCTGTGGCCCTGGGCGGCCAGCGTGCTGACGCGCTCCTCGCCGGGAGTGAGCAGACCGCTCCCGTCCCTCCCGGCCCGCCCGCCGGCGTCGTGCAGCCGTTGCCGCAGGCGCGTCGCGAGCACCGTGGCACCGCACTCGGTCGCCAGCACCAGGCCCTTCCGCAGCGCTCTGCGTGCGCCGGCCGTGTCCCCGCGGTGCATCGAGGCCACGCCCAGGTCGTGCAGGGCCCGGGAGAGTTCGAGCCGCGCCGGGGTCGCGGTGAGCACCCCCACCGCCTCGTCCAGCAGGGCGAGCCGTCGCGCTCCGGTCGCCGCCTTTCCCGCCATGCGCAGGGCCACGCCGATGGCGCGTGGGATCTGGCACCGCCGCGCCAGTTCGAGCTCCTCGTCGATGAGGTCCCGGGCCGCGTCGGCCTCCCCCAGCGCGAGGTGCAGGGCGGCGGCGCGGGAGCGCCACGGGCAGACGGCCGGGCTGACCGTCCCGGAGGCATCGATGTGATGCCCGCACTCGTGCAGCAGGGACAGTGCCGCACGGGCGTCTCCCTGGGCGGTGCGCAGCGCCGCCGAGCTCATCAGGAACAGCGGCGGCTCCCAGGCCCCTTTGCCCAGCCCCTCCCCGGAACGGGCGAGCGCCACCCGTTCCGCCGCGTCGACGTCGCCCTGTGCCAGCAGTGCGTCGATCCTGATGGCGTCGAGGGTCGTCGCGTACGGCACCCGGCCGGCGGCCCGCCCCGGGCCCAGCGCCTGCCGCGCCATGGCGAGCGCCTCCGTGACGTCCCCCCGGCGCAGGGCCGACGCCGCCTGATAGGTCGCCACCGCGCCCGCCAGCAGGTCCCTCCCCATCCCCTCGATCCCTTGGGCGAGTTGGGCGCGCCAGCGGTCGGCCCGGTCGAGTTCGTCGAGGTGCAGCAGGGTCTGGGCGACGAAGTAGTGCAGGGGGAACGTCTCGTGCGACAGGACCGGCAGGGTGCCCGAGGCGCGGTCGAGGAGCGTGCCGACGTACGACGCCGGGCGCCCGGCCCTGAGTGCACGGAACGCGTGCAGGGCGAGGAGTTGGCGTTCGCCCGGTGTGCGGCCGAGCAGGTGCTCGACGTCGACCGCCGGCGTCGCCGGACGGGCGGTGGGCCGCTCCCCTTCCACCAGGGAGCGCAACACCTCTACGCGCAGGGCCAGTTCACGCTCGGCGCCCTGGCCGTCCGCCTGCATCGGCCCGTCCACCATCAGACGATCCACCGCGGCGAGCGCGGTTCCCGATCCGGGGGCCAGCAGCAGGCAGGAGGTCAGCAGCCCCAGCGCCGCACGACGGTCGGCGTCGTTGGTCAGCGTCTCCAGCGCACCGGTCACGTACGCCCCGGCCTGGTCGGCGTTGTAGCAGCTGGTGACGGTGGCGAGTTGCAGTAGGACGGGGCCGCACGCCCCGGCCTGCGGCGGCTGGCGCAGGGCGCAGTGCAGATAGTCGGCGGCCCGCTCCGGTGCGCCGCGGCGCAGGGCCTCGCGGGCCGCCCCGCGCAGGACCGGAACGGCCCAGGCGCCCTGCACCGGATCGGCCGCCAGGAGGTGCGCGGCCGCCTCTTCGTCGGGCCGTCCGCTGAAGTACGACACCTGGGCGGCGCGGGCATGCCCCCTGCTGAGTTCGTCGGGAGACATCGTCGCGAGGACGGTGTCGCGCACCACCTGGTGGACGAAACCCGGTTCGCCGTCCGCCCGTAGCAGGCCGAGCCCCCGCAGGTCCGAGGCCGCCGCCCGTACCACCGCCTCCCCCCGCCCGCAGTGCGCGGCGAGCAGGGACCGGGGTCTGCCGTCGCCCAGGAGGGCCACCGCCTGGGCCAGTTCGACCGCCTCCGGGGGCCCTTGGGACAGCCGGTGGCGTATCTCCCGTCTGAGGGTCGGCAGCGAGACGCTGCGTATCCGGTCCTGACACTCGGCGGTGGGCCGCAGACCGCTGAGCTGGGCGTGGTGGAGCAGGGCGCGCAGGAACATCGGGTGACCACCCGTGGCGGCGTGGCAGGCCGCGCAGAACGACGGATCGGGGTCCGCCCCCTCCCACACCACCTGCGCCAGCCGTTGCACATCCACGACGCCGAGCGGCCCCAGGCCGATCGTGTGGCAGTGCGCGCAGTGGAGGAGCTCGGCGAGCAGCGGATCGGGGTTGCGGAACTCAGCGGTGGGAGTGATCACCGCCACCAGTACCCGACACGGCTGCACGCGCCGCACCAGTCGCACGAGCCAGCGGAGCGACGGCGGGTCGATCCACTGCAACTCGTCGACGACCAACAGGAGGGGCTGCCGGGCGGCGAGCCGCTGGGTGAGCCCGTCGAGCCCGTCCAGGGCGGCGGCCATGGCCCCGGGCCCGTACACCGCCGGGTCCGACGACGCCCCGGCGTCCAGGACCTGCGGCGCGGATGCCCCGCCGTCCCCCGCCCCCGCCCCCGCGCCTTCGCCGGCCGCGCCGACGACGGGCTGGAACAGCTGCCGGGCCACCGCGAAGGCGCTCTCCCGTTCCAGCGGATGGCAACGGGCCCGCAGCACGCGGAACCTGTCGTCCCGCCGCCGCCAGGCGCTCAGCAGCGCCGACTTCCCGATGCCGGCGGGCCCTTCGATCTGTACCACGCGGGGCCGACCCCCCGTCAGCACCCGGCCGGCCACCGCCTCCAACGAAGCCAGCTCGGCATCCCGTCCGACCAGCGGCCAGTGACCTCGATCAGTCATCACGCTCCCCCCGGCGGCCGACGGACGTCGATCCCGAAGCGTCGCCCGGCCGCACCTCGCCGCCGCTGACCTTCCATCGGAGAGCGGGGGATTGCATGGCCACCTCACCGCGCACGACGTACGGCCGCCCTTTCTCGCCGGCTTGCGCCGGACCGTTCCTCACAAGTCGGTGGGATTCTCCGCATTTGACGGCGATATTACATCCGCCAACTGACGTACTCGTTCCGGAACCGGCACCTCCTCCTCCCCCGCGCACATGGCCCGGACCGCCGGCCAAGTGGCCCTCCGGCGAATCGATCTCCACACCGGCTTCCTCCAATATGCCCACCGCACACACCGCACTTTCACGAACACCTCTGTTCGCAGAACGCCCGCCAGCGCTACCTTTGGCGTCGCACTGGGCCGGAACTCCCGTTCCCCCAAGCCAATTCGAGACGAGGTGCACATGCGCAGGGCACGATCGCTACTCGCGTTACTTGTCGCACTGCCCGTCCTGGGGCTGACCACACCGCAAGCCGTCGCGGCCGCCCCACAGGCACGGACCCGGGCCGACTGCCCCAACACGATGATCTTCGAGGTCGGCGGTCACCTCGACGGCGACGCCACCATCTACGACCGCAGCAACGCTGCGCTCCCCGAGGGCGTGTCGTTCACGAAGATCCACTACTCGGCGTCCATCGCCCCGTACCCCGGCGACACCGTGTCGCTGGACGACTCCGTGGCCGAGGGCATCGCCAAACTCGACGCCGCGGTGAAGCAGTTCCACGACGCATGCTCCGCCGGCCACCTCACCATCGCCGGCTACTCGCAGGGCGCGATCGTCGCCGGCGACGAGCTGGCCGCCCTCTCCGCAAGCGACGTCGTCCCCCACGACCAGATCAACGGCGTCCTCTACGGCGATCCCCGACGACCCGGCGTGGACGGCGGCCCGGGCGGCATCGAGACGAACCTGCCGACGATCCTGCCCGGCATGACCATGAAGGGGCCGCGCGGCTTCGGCGACCTGACGGTCAAGGAGATCTGCAACACCAACGACGGCATCTGCTACTCCGAGAACGTGATCACGAACCTGGCCTGCTTCGCCAACGGCGTGGTCGGCTACTTCACCGGCGACCACGGCTACGACATCAACCCGCACGCCGTCTCGGGCGGCGGCGACCAACTCAACCGGCAGGCACCGAAGATCCCGCTCTGCGGCCCGGGGCTGCCGATCCCGAGCAGGACGCCCAACGAGCTGCTCAACGGCGACCGCACAGCGGCCCGGCAGCAGGTGGCCGGATACCGCACGCTGGTCACACCGCTGCTGCCCGCCGACCTGCGGGACCGACTGGCGTACTTCCCCTGGCTCCCCGTGGCCGGCTGAGGGGTGTCCCGAGGGGGTGTCGTCGCACTCCCTCCTGCCCCGTACCGCCGGGCCCCGGGCCGCTCAGCCGAGGAGCCGCACCGCGAGACGGACGAGCGGATCCTCCAGCGCGCACAGGCCCTTCGGGTCGTCCGCGACCAGGTGCGCGGTCACCAGGTGCGCGGCGGCCGCGACCAGGGCCTCGCAGGCGAAGCGCCGCTCGTCCGCACCGCCCCCGGCCCGCACCTGGAAGATCTCGGCGATGGCGTCCGCGAACCATCGCTGCCACTCCATCCGGCGGGCCATCGCCTCGGGCCCGGCGGCGTACACCTCGACGAGGAACAGCCGCGCAAAGGCGGCCTGTTCGGCGAGGGTCTTCAGGTAGAGGCGCAGCAGCCGGCGGAAGGTCTCGTCCGGGGCGGCCGGCCGGGTCGCCTCCGGGGAGTCGGCCGCCGGCTGCCGGGCGACCTCCAGCAGGCCCGCCAGCCGCTTCGTGGCGGCGTCCAGGGCCTGGACGAAGCAGTCCTCCTTGGAACGGAACTGCTGGTAGAACGTCTCCCGCGACACCCCGGCGCGCCGGATGATCTCGGCGACCGAAGTCCCCACGTACCCCTTGTCCTTCATCGCCTCCGCGGTGGCGGTCAGCATGCGCATCCGCTGCGACGCGACCACCTGTTCCCGGCTGAGGTGGTGCCGGCCGCTGGGCAACGGCCCGGGCCGGGCGACCTTCCGCAGGGACTCAACCACCTGTGCCTCCACACACCATCGGACCGGGCTCAAGGCGCCGGGCGGCGATCGCCTCGACCGACATCCGATAGTGCCCGACCGGCAGCGGGAACTCGACATCCACGGCCTCGGGTGATCGTGAGCGGTGCGTTGTGGTCGGTGGTCGTGGGCGGTGAGCAGTGGGTGGTGGTCGGTGATCGTATACGGTGCGTTGTGGTCGGTGACCGGTGGGCGAAGAGCGGTGCGCAGTGATCACACCTTTGTGAAGTGCGCGGTCGCCAGGACGCGGCCGTCGGCCGAGGTCACACGGGCACCGGAGAGCGTGGCCTGGTTCACCGGGGCGGAGGCGCCCCAGTAGCCGTACCCGTCGTGCAGGGTGAAGTCGCCGAGTCGGATGGTCGTGCCGTCGGCACGCTCCAACAGGCAGGTGACCTTCCCGTTGTACGGAATGCCGGCGTCGGCGAGGTCGGCGGACATGAACACCCAGCCCGGCTTCCCTGGAAGGACATAGACCTCACCGGCCGGTTGCCGATGCCCCACAGCGGCTCCGGTCAGCTGTCCGTACAGTACCCCCGACCAGGCCCGGGCGGGGTGCGCGGGGCCGGCCACGACGCTTTCGATGGCCGTGCCGAGGGCCCAGCTGCCGAAGCCGAAGCCGAGCGCGAGCACGGCCGCGGCAGCCGCGACCCGCATCCGTAGGCTCCTGCGGAACCCCGCCCGCCGGGCCGCGAAAGCGCGCCCGGTCTCGCGTCCGTCGCGCGCGGCCTGGGCCTCGGTCAGCCGCCGCGCCACCCGGGCCTCGAAGCCGGCCGGCGGCTCGACCTCGGGCAGGAGACCGAGCAACCCGTCGCCGACGAGCACGAGCTGCTCGACGTACTCCCGGCAGTCCGCGCAGCGGTCCAGATGGGCGGCCGCCTCGGCCCGCTCCCGGCCCGAGAGCACGCCCAGCGCCAGCTCGGCACCGGTCTCGTGCAGCTCCTCGCAGGACAGGTGGTCAGTCATGGCCGCCTCGTTTCGGAGACGCGGAAGGCGGATTCGGAGGATGCGCCGACGCGGCGTTCGGATGCGCGGGATGCGCCGACGTGGGGTTCGAACCGGGGGAATCCGGCGACGTGAGGGTGGCCCGCAGTTTCCCCATCGCGGTCCTGATCCGCGTCTTGGCGGTGCCCAGGGGGATGTGCTCCCAGTCGGCGACCTGCTGGGCCGTCATCCCGTAGATGCCCGCCATCACCAGGGCGCGGCCCTGTTCGCCCGGCAGCCGCGCCACCGCGGCCCGCAGGGTGGACGACGCCTCGTCGGCGAGCGCCCGGTCCTCGGGGGTGTCGGTCACCGCGCCCAGGAGCGCGTCGAGGTCCTCGGGGGCCACCGGCTCCGGACGGCGCGCCCGGACGGCGTCGATGGCGAGGTTGTGCGCGATGGTCGTCAGCCACGTCGTCACCGACCCGCGGCGGGAGTCGTAGATCTGCGCGTGCCGCCACGCACGCTCGAACGTCTGCTGGGCGACGTCCTCGGCGAGCTGCGCATCGCGGGTGACCGCGATGGCCACGCCGTAGACGGTGTGCTGGAAACGCCGCACAAAGGTGACGGCGAGCTCCGGGTCGCCGGTGGCCAGACCAGCCAGCAGCGCCTCGTCCGGGATGCGTCCGACCGGGAGCTGCAACCTCTGCATGCCCTTGTGTACGGTCCGCCCCGGCCAGCGGGTTGCCTGGCGGTTACGGAAGACCACGCACCCATTCTCCCTCTTCTCCCTCGGCGCCACCGCCGCTGCATGGACCGCGGCCGCCCGCGCACCGAGCGCGACGGACCCGTCGCACGGCCCCGGTGGGCCGCCCATCGGCGTGCAGAGCGAGCGCGCCGCCCCACTCACGACAGTGCTTCCCGTGGCTTCGGTGGCCGCGCTGGCTACCGCACGCCCACGGACGCGGCCGGGCGGCTGACCGCGGTGGGCGGAGTGCGCGTCATCCCGGCGCCGTACCAGGCGGCGAAGGCAACGAGGAACATTTCGGTGACGACGGACAGCGCTCCGTAGGGGGGCTCCCAGCCTTCTTCCTTGTAGTCCGGCAGCCCGGCGGTGCGGGACAGCGCGAAACCGAGAACCATGCCGCCACTGACCAGGGCGCCCAGCAGCCAGGCCGGTACGGGGTTCCGCCGCGCGAGACCGGCGGCGGCGAGGAGCAGCGCAATGCCGCCGACCAGGAACAGTACTTACTCCCACGTACGCCACTTCCTTGAGGTGTTCGGGGACGAGAAGAAGGTGGACCACGGCGCTGATGAGCCCGCAGACGGCAGCAGCCCCCCGGTAGCGAAGCGTCGACCGGACGAGAAGACATCGGAGCCTCCGGGAATTCACCGGACCGGATCTACCCGGTGTACGTAACGAGCCCGGCGAATGGTTCATGATCGTCCCCGCGGCGTGCCGGCCCCGGGCCGGACGGAACCGCGCACTGCGCGGTGGCCCCCGGCAACGGCACGTGACGCATCGGATCCCGGACCGGCCTACGGTGCCCGCTCCGCGCCTGCGGAGGGGTCGACCGCCGTCCGACGCAGGCCGTGCGGCAACATCCCGTCGAACTGCGCTGCGAGCCGGACGAGCGGCGGGCGGGCGCCCGGGTCGGGGTCGAGGCAGCCGTCGATCCCCGCGGGGAAGGCGCGGGGAAGGCGCCGGTGAGCGGCGACGGACGGGGCCCGCTCGCCCAGAAGGTGCCGATGCCCGGCGGGGCGGGACCGGGTGGGCGGGCGGTGCTCAGGTCGAGCACCTTCGCGCGCCGGCAGCCGACCACGATGTTGGCCGGCTTCAGGTCCAAGTGCAGCAGGCCGTTGCCGTGCAGGTAGTGCAGCGCCGAGCACAGGTGCAGACCCGGGAGGGCGAGGTCGTCGGCGGGCCAGACGGCGCCACCGGCGGTCGATGAGGCGCGACAGCGTCTCCCCGGTGAGCGTCTCCAACACCGCGGAGGGCTCCGGGGATTCCCCCGTCTCGTAGCCGCGGACCAGGTGGGGGTGGGTGAACGTCCGGAGCCAGCGGTCCTCCTGCAACAACCGCTCGCAGGGGCACGATGACGAGCGCGAGGACCGTCAGGTCCCACTGGAGGTAGAACAGCACCGTCGACGACGGGCGCCAGCACGACGAAGGCCAGGATCACCACCAGCCAGCGTCGGCCGCCCCGGGGAGCGTTTGCCGGTGCGCTGCTCATATCGCCTCACCGACTGCTTGCGGCCGGGCAGGGCTGCCCGGCCGCTGACAGGCACGAAGTGCTCAGTACCTCCCTCCATGGCCCCTGCTGTGGCCATGGCCGTGGTCGTGACGCCGACGACGGCGCCGACGCCGGATGTGGTCTTGTGCGCTTGAGTCCCGGCGCCTGCCCATCGTCAAGCGATCACGATGGCTACGGCCCAGCGCGGGAGTCAGGATTTCGAAGACTCCCAAGGCTCTTCCTTCCTCGCGAACCCCCCTTGAACCATCCATCAATCACGTATACGGAACAAACTCCAAAAAGGATTCAACCGAGTTCTCGCCACAGGCCGACACCGACCGACGAGCACGCTGCGCGACGGTCGACAGCCCTGCGCACAGCCCCGCATCCGCACGCCCGGACCGGCGTGCGTCCCCACCTCGCCGTGCCATGAGCCCGCCCAACCGCCCAACCGCCCAAGCCTCACGAGGCCCGCCCAAGCCCACCGAGCGCCACCCGGATACGCTCCAACTGTCTTTCCCATCACGTCAGTTGGCACCGCACCGCAGCCCGCCGACGAGCCTGCAACGCGACCGGAAGGGGAACCAGTGGCCCACCCCCGCGCATTACCTCGCCGAGTCCCACCCCGTGGAGGACGCTCCGCCCGCCGCGACATGACAGCACGACCACCCATGGCGGCCTTTCTGCGTCGGGCGGTCTGCGCGGCAGGCCTGGTGTCCGCGCTGACACTCACCGCCCCACCGGCTTCGGCGCTCACGCCCCGGGAACCGGCGGCCACGGCCCACGCCGCCACAGTCGTCACGTCACCCACCGCCGCGCCGTTGGAGCGGTGTGCCCGGCAGGCGCACACGGAGGTGTTCCGGAAGGGCGGCCCACCGCTGCTCGACTGGCGGGAGAACCTGGAGTTCGACGGGCGCGGCACGCTCTGGGTCTCGCACGTCACCCGGCACCGGGTCGAGGGGTACGCACCCGACGGAACGCTCAGGACCAGCGTTCCGGTGAACGGCCCCGGCGGCATCCGGCGCGGCCCCGACGGCATGATGTACGTCAACTACGGCGTGAATCCACTGACTTCAGCGATCTCGGGCGGCGGCATCATCCGCTTCGACCCGACCGCGGCCGCACCGAAGCCGGTCAAGGTCGTGGACGGCGTGTCCGGCATCAACGGCCTGGCCATCGACGCCGACGGCAACTTCTACCTCAGCCGCGAACTGGCCACCGGCGTCCTCAAGATACGCCCGGACGGCACGAGGGACGAGAAGTGGACACGGGCCGCGAACGTCTTCGGCACCAACGGCCTGCACATCGCCGGTGACCAGCTGTACGCGAGCGTCATCACCGACGCCACCTCTCCCGTCGTACGGATCCCCCTCGACGACCCGGCGCGGCACACCACGGTCGCCACTCTCAGCCCGCACCCCTTCGGCATCAAGCTCCTTGACGACCTCACCGTCTTCGACGGCAAGCTGATCGTCACCTCCTTCCGGGACGGCGAACTCATCCAGGTGGATCCTGCCACCGGCCGTTCCTGCACCCTCGCAGCCGGCCTGCGCATGCCCACCAGCGTGCGGCTCGCCCGTGGCTTCGGTGAGCACAGCGCACAACACGCCCTGTTCGTCTCCGAAGCCTCCGGCCGCATCATGAAGGTCACCGTTCCGCGGCCCGGGACCGACTGAGCACCCTCCGTCAGGCGGTGGGGCCGCTCCAGTAGGCGTCGTCCCACCGCATCGCGTCGGGGCTGAACTCGACCTCGATCCGGTCGGCGGCATCGGGCGGCAGCGAGAAGGCGTACTTCCCCACGGCTTCCTTGCCGGGGAGGACGTAGCCGGTGATCACCTTCTGTCGCCCGCTTCCGTCGATCACCAGCTCCGTCGACGCGCCGTCGGCGTCGTTGACGCTGGGCAGTCCGGTCTCGACGGAGATCCGCTTGCCGCCGGTGTTGACCACCGTGACCGTGATCTGGACGGCCTTGTTGCCCTTGGCGTGGCCGAGGACGAATCCGTCCGGGACGAACGGCTCCGGCTTGGCGACCGTCACCTTCAGACCGTTGCCGAAGGTGTACGGCTTGCCGAAGGACAGGTGCCGGGCCTTCTCGGCGGCAGCGGCCGACTCCTTGGCCTTCTTGGTCTTCGCGCGGGCGTCGTCGGTGATCTCACGGGCGCGGTCGGCGGCCCCCTTGACCATCACGACCGTCAACACCCCCGCCCCCAGGGCCAGTAGCAGACCGACGATGCCCAGGATGACGCCACTGAGCGCCATGGCCCTGTTGGTGGCCCGGCCGCTGCGCACCTGGCTCAACCCGATACCGCCGAAGACCACGGCCAGCAGGGCCGGCAGCCAGGACACCCAGAACAGGATGACGAACAGGCCGAGGCCGACGCCGACGAGACCGAGGACCAGAGCGGTGACGGGCATGCCGTTGGAGGGCTGCGAGGTCCAGGCCGGCGGCGGGTACGGCGCCCGGTCCACAACACTCTCGGTGGTCGGCGGGGCCCACGGGTCGCGGTCCTGCGGCGCCGGGTCCCCGGTCGTGGGGCCGTCGGGAGAGGCGGGCGTGGTCATGCGAACCCTTCAGCCGAAACGCTCAGTGAATTTCCGACCATACCAGGAGCTTTACATTTTGATTACCCGCGCGTAGGCCCTCGCCGCCGCGCCTGCGCACCGCCGTACCGTGCGGCGGAAACTCAGTCGGAGTCGAACTGCTCTTCCCACAGGGCAAAGCTCTCCGGCTGGAGGCCGAAGGCGCTGTACTCCTTCAGCGCCGCATCGATCTGCGGTGGCAGGGAGGACATCAACCCGAGGTCGCAGACCAGGCGCCACCCCGTGTCGCGTGCCTGTCGTTGAGCGGTGGTCAACGCATCAGGTCGCAGGCGGACCTTGAGGAGGCGTCGTCCCGTGGTGACACCGCGGTGCGTGAAGCCGTGCAACGCGATCTCCTCGACGTGCCTCCACTCGAAGCGGGCGGAGTACCGGCGGGACCGACACTGCAAGGTGTCGCGGTTCAGGCGCAGATCGACGACGTAGGGCGGCAGGACCCACGTGATCGCGGTCAGCAAGCACCCTGCGAGCAGCAGACCAGGTCCGATCAGCCACCAGACGCCGCCGTACATCGAGCAGACCAGCGTCATGATGATCGCGGAGGTGACGCTCCGCTTCAGCGGCACGAGGTTGGTCCTGCGCACGCGCAGCCGGAAGGCGATGCCCGCGTCGCTGGTGTGTGTGATCGCATCGGGCGGCATCATGTCCCCGCCGACCGCCCGCCGACGGCGTCTCGCGCCGTAGGAGGTGGTATCCGCCAACCGCTCCTGAAGGCGGATGTTGCGGAACTGGTAGACGCCGCCGATCTGCCGTAGGACGCCCTGCCGGTGCGCGTCGGACAGATAGCGCAGCAGGGACCACGGGGCCCGACCGGTCAGCGCCAGAATCGTCCGGCCGAGCAGCCAGCGACTCCAGGGGCTGATGAGCACGAGCATCATGGACGCGCCGAACCACGCGGCGATGCCGGCGGACAGCGCGTACGTACCGGAGAACGACAGGTGCGTGACCCCGACGCCGAGCCCCGCGACCGGCCCGATGACGGCGACCCCGAGCAGTACGGCCGCGTGCTCGCTCCGCATGAGGATCCGCGGCGTCGTCGCCTCTTCGCCGGGGTCGGACGGCGCCGCGTACATCACGGCGAGCACGAGGCAGAGGACCGGACAGAGCCCTCCGCAGATCCGTGCGGCCACCGGGCCGTCGGACGTCACCGCCCACAGGCTCGTCGCCAGGGCGGGGCCACCCATGAACGACGCCGCCAGCATGCCCTTCCAACCGGTGGACCGAACCGCTGAGCGCAGCGCCGCACCTGGACGTAGGAGGTTGATGCGCCGTCTGGGCTCGCCGAACCGGAGGTCGGTGAACCACGTGCGGACCGCCAGTTGGGCACCGAACCCGATGAGCACCCCGGCCCCGTAGGCCGCCGGGGCCAACAACGCTCCCGCCACGCTCGGTTCGCCGGCGATCTGCCAGACCACCCGGCCGGCCAAGATCGACAGCTGGAGTGCCACGTACCCCGCCAGCCCCAGCAGGGGCAGCGCGGCCACCCGGGCCAGCGCGGTCGCCTCGTGCAGTCGCCACCACGCCAGATCCGGCGTGCCGGTCCGGGCGAGGTGGTCGGCCAGTCCCTCGGCGTACTTCTGTGCGCGGTGGACCGGCCAGCGACGCGGCGGTTCCCAACGGTCATCGGACGGGACCTCGCCGTCGAACGCGGCAGGAACGAACCGGTCCAGCAGATGGTCCTCAATGGCCTGCCGTGTGGGAAACACCGCCGGATCGGCGAGTTCGGACGGTTCGGTCGCCGGGTCCGCATAGACGGTGCGGGCCAACCAGAGCATTAGCGGCGTCGACAGGGCCAGGGCCGCCGGGCCGGTCGGCGTGGACCGCATCCGGTCGAAGAGCGGTTGCCATCGCGGTCGCAGGCGGGGCGCCGTACTGCTGGCAAGGTAGATCACCGCATCGTCGGCACCGACCGGCTGGGCCTCCAACACCGCCGTCGACCTGAGCATGACATCGCGCGCCGGGCCTTCGAACGCCTCGGTCCGCGAGGTGAGGATCAGTGGCCTGCCGTCGTAGAGCGCCCGGTTCAGTGCGTGCAGGGCCGAGGCCCGGCGCGCGGGCGGCATCTCGTCCAGGCCGTCCACCACCGGCAGCACCACGGATCCGGCGCGCTTCCACAGCTCGGCGGCCGGATGCTGCCCCGCGATGCGCGGAAGCCCGGGGTAGTCCGCCGCGAGCCGCCGGACGAACCACGCGTCGAACGTCTCGCGCTCCGGGTCCCATGACGCCATGGACATCGGCACGGGCACCGGCAGTTGTCGCACACTCCGGCCCGGCCCACTGCCGCCCGACGGCACGAGCCGTCGCTTGAGCAGCTCCAGAGTGAGCAGGATGGCCAGCGCGGTCTTCCCCGACCCGGCACCGCCCAGGATGACCAGCCGCCGCTGCGGCAGGTCCAGGAACCCTTCGACCATGTCGGCGACTTGATCACCGTGTGCGGCATCGGTGGTCTCGGCGAACTTCGCGCGTCGCGCCCACTGGATGCGCGGTTTCCACCGCACGGCCAGCGTCGGCCGGTCGCCCCCGATGTCCCAGACCTTGGCCTCCTCGCGCCACTGCCGGAACACGGCCTCGGCCAGTGCGCGCGTCGCCGTTTCCTCCACCGTCTCGGCCGGCGGGACGTGGAAGTGGATGCCGCCGTAGTTGTCCCGGAACTGCACCACGATGTCGGCGCTGCCGTTGAAGACGTTGTGGAAACCGCCGCCGAAATCCCCGCTGAAATCCCCGCCCGCCGCGCCCCGTTCGGTCATCGGCCCCCCAAAGGTCGCCTCTGCCTCGATGGGACACATCGTATATATGAAGCCCCTACAGTGGCTTGCCTTTCAACGGCCGTGCCGATAGCCACGACTGAGGGACCCTCAGCGCTCGCTCCGGCGTCGGGAGAGGGCCCACCGCGGCGTTACTGCGTACCGAAGGTGATGTTGCCGCTGAAGTCGCCACCCTGGATGAGAGTGGTGACCGTGCCGCTGTTGGTGTTGTGCACGGACGGCCCGTCGTGCGCGCCCGGGTCCGCCACCGCGCTCCGCAGGTCACGGACGAGTCCGAGGAGAGCAGGCCGTTCGGCCAGGACGGCGGCGAGGTAGCCGGCCCAGTACGCCCGCAGCAGGGCCTGGTCGCCGTCTGCGTCGCCGCTGGTGATCTCGGCGGCCTGGGCGTGCGCGGCGTCCAGACGCTCTTCGATCGCGGCCTGCGGTTCCCGGGTCTCCCGACTCCAGCGACGGGCCAGCGCGGTGCGTACCCGCGTCCAGCCGTCCGCGAGGATCGCCGTCACCAGGGACTGCGCACCGGGCAAGATCACTGTCATCGGGTCCATGAGCCGATCACACACCTCTGGAAGCGAGTTGCCGACCGCGGCTGCGCACCCCCAGGGCGATCTCGGTCAGCCCAGGAAGCTCAGCCGCACCTCCCGGTTGGGATTATCCACGTTCGTGTCCGCCAAACCCCGTTGAGGTGAACCGAGCCTCATGCGGCCCTCACACCTGACGGGCGACCAGGACCGAGTGGCTGGCGGCGGTCGCCCGTCGGTCGGGATTCCTGGCTGTCAGTAGCCCCCGCCCCGCCGGTTGGGGTCGAACTGCCGGACCCTCGAGGCGAGATTGGAGCCGTCCGCGGCGACGCCGTACTGCTTGCGGACGTACCCGATTGCGGCGGCGATCGAGGCCACGGGGTCGTAGATGTTCACCGACGTACCGGGGGCGTGGCGTGTGGCGAATGTCTGCGGAATGCACTGTAGGACACCGCGGGAACACTGGAACGGGGCCAAAGAGCCGTTCATCTTCCGGGGTATGCCATCCTTCCGGACACCGTCTCCGAAGTCGTGGACCGCACTGAAGCCATGCGGTGTGATGGCGTTGGTGTCCCACAGATTGCAGACGTTGGGATTTCCGGAAGACTCGCGCGCGGCGGCGGTCTTGATGCCCCGTATCCAGTTGTGGTTCGCGGGTACTCCGGCCGCCGAACACGCCTGAGTGATCCAGTCCTCCAGGGTGCCGCCGCTCACATGCCGGTTGAACGTCACGTCCTTGGGGTCGATCACCCCTGCCCCGCTGACACCCGCGCCGGCCGGCAGCCCGCTCGCAGGCGAACCGACATCGACCTGGAACAGTCCCGAACGCTGCCCGAGTTCTCTCAGCGACTGCTCGCCCGGGCTCCCGGTGGCGTCGTCGCCGGTGAGATTCAGCACCGTACGACGAAAATCGTCGTAGAGAGACTGCGTGGCCTGCTCGAAGATTCCGGGTGCGTCGGCCACCACCGTGTGCATGACCTTCTTCAGTCCGTCCTGCACCAGAGCCACATCGGCCTTCGTGCTGGCAACCCCGGCCGGCTGCGCCTCTTCTTCCTGGGCGCTGTGCGTCGCGGCCCATTTCACCTGGTTCAGGTTCACCAAGGGCAGCGTGAGAGCCGGAGACACGCCCGCGCGTACGTTGAACAGCTCTGACCGCTTCCCCAGTTCGACCAGCGACTGTGTTCCGGGGGTGCTCATGGCATCCGCCCCGGAATAGCCGAGCTGCTCCCCGCGGAATGTGTCGTAGAGCTTCTGCGTTTCCGCATCGAACACGCCGTGCGGGTCGTCCGGGGCGACGCCCATGACCTTCTCCAGCGCGTCCTGGACCAGCCCCACATCGTCAGCGGGATTGCTGTTGCCGGGCTCCACGGCCCGCTGTTCGTCCGGGGAGTGGGTAGCCGCCCAGATGATCTGGTTCGAGGACACCCACGGCGCGACGGATTCGACGGGCGTCGTAGGGGGCGAACCGGCCGCACTGGACGAGGCGGTGGCCTGGTAGGTGAAGCCGGGCTTGCCCTTCAAGCCGGGATCGGCCGTGACGACACCTTCCGTGAAGGCCGGCAGCCCATAGCCGTAGAGGAAACTGTCCCTACGAGGACGCGTTTTCATATAGACACCGTTGCCTTCGGTCGAACCACTGGCGTTGGTGTTTCCTTCGATCGTATACGCGTTGTCGGCGTCGTACTTGTAGACGAGTCCGACGTGCTCGCCTCCCCCGGGGCCGAAGAACGCCAGCGCACCGATCGCGGGATAGTACGAGAACCTGCCCCGGCTCTTGTACCAGCCGACAGCGGTCACGCAAGAGGCAGTGACCGGAGAGAGGTCCTTCTCATGGGCCTGTTGGAAGGCCCAGGACTGGAACGTCTCGCACCACGCCTGGTTCTGCGACCACTCCAGCCCGGGGACTGCGGGGGAATATTTCTGATGGTTGTTGTAGTGACCGTTCGAGTAACCTTCGCGATACCCTACCTCGGCTCTTTCGATGTCGATGAGTGTGTCTGCCTGGTTCATCGTCTCCCCTTTCCGAACTTCCTTTTCCCCTAGAGCTCGGAGAACAAGTTTCCCGAAATAACAACAACCGAGAAGGCGCTCGAGAAAAACGAAGGAGAAATCAGCAGACGCTCAGCGGGCATGGAGGATTTTCAGGCCGTGAACCCTCCCCACGACCGAGCGCCTCGCCAATGCTCATATAGCCCCGACGCTACCGCTCGTAGTGCGGTGCCGCATCTTGAACTTGGGCGGAACCCAGGCCTCTTGGGGTCTGGAACGTGCGCCGACAGGCGCCGGTACGGGTAGTGCAGCCCCGCACTCCCCCAGCGCCGGGCCAGCCCCAGGAATGTCGAGCAGTTCGTCGACTCCTGGGCCCCGGAAGTCCGGGCCGGTGCCACCAGCAGCCGCTCCACGACCCGACCCCTGTTGGCAAGGGCCACCACGTACGTGCACGTCTCCGATCACCCGTGAGGGGTAGCCGGACGTCCAGTGGCCCGGTGCCGGAACCCGCGGCTGGCAGTCTGTGGCGGTATGACCACTACCGGCAACAACGCACATGCTGCCATCGTTGAAGAATTCCAGCGCATGGACGCCAACGGCGACGGAATCGTCGATCTCGCCGACTTCCTGCGCGCTCCTCGCAAGCTCCTCGCCACCCTCGACATCCCGGAGGACGCCCCCAAGGCCCAGGCCCTGATGCGGGCCAACGAGACTCAGTGGGCCTCCTTCCTCTCCCTGGGCGACGCCGACGGCGATGGGGCCCTGACCTCGGACGAGTACGTGACCACCCGCACCTCCCCCGAGTTCCGTTCCCCGAACCGTCCAGGCAAGGGCGAGGTCTGCCAGTCCCTCTTCGCCGTCCTCGACGGTGACGACGACGGCACCATCAACCAGGCTGAGTTTCTCCGCGCGGCCGACTTCCTGTGTATGCCGGCGGCTGAGGCATCCACCTACTTCGCGACGCTCGACAGCGACAGCGACGGACAGCTGAGCGACAAGGAATTCCTCAAGGCGGTCAAGCGCTTCTACACGAGCTGACCGGATCCCGTGGAGGCCACCCGCCATCGGGGGCCTCCACGGTCTCACCGCTCTACGGTCTCACCGCGACATCGCCCTGACCAAGGAAGCTCAGGCGGACCTGACGGTTGACATCGTCGATATCGGTATCCGCGCAACTCCGTTGGGACAAACCCAGATTGACCGGGTTGCGGACGCGCACCCAGCACCGGTGCCGCGGCCTTCCCCGGCGCATCGCCCCTCTTCCGCACGGAGTCGCCTCAACAGGTCGTCCGAACTCGGTGCGGCCGACCGTGCCCCCTGCCGTCGCATCTGTTCCGGCTCCAGCCCCCTTGGCATCGATCGCCTAGGAGCACCAGAAGAGGAAGCAGGTCCGCGACCGTGTGGGGCGTGGTGCGGGCGCCGGGGTCGACCCCGCGTTCGTGGGTGACGGCTTTGGCCGGGGCGGCTCCTTGGCAGTGGGTCGGGTGGCGGCAGGCGGTGCCGTGGTCGCGGATGCGGGAATCGCAGAGTGGGAGACGGCGACGTCCGATGCCGATGCCGACGGCTTCGCGGCGTGTGACGGACGAGCCGGCTCTCCCGCGGTCCGGCCCGGTGCGGGCTGCGCGGTGGCGGACGCGTCGACGGGCGTGGGCGACGCCTGCGACTCCGTGTGCCGTCCGTGCGTCGGACCAGTGGGCAGCAGTTCCCCCGACAGGCCCGTCGCGACGACGCCGACCAGTACCACCCCACCCGCGACGCCGAGGGCCAGCTTGGCCTTGCCGCCCTTGCGGCGTCGTGCCCGGCGCGGGCCCTTGCCGCGGCGGCGCGTCGCCGACGTCCGGTGGGAGGCGTACGCCTCGTCGCCGTCACCGGGAGCGGCAGCCGCAGCCGCGTCAAAGCCGGTGGCCGTGCCGGGGTCGAAGTCTCCATCGGCCAGGCCGGGTCCGTAGGGCTCGCCGCCCGGTTCGGGAAGGGGCCCTGTCTCGTACGACTCCGGGGGCTCGTACGCCGGCGTCTGCTCGTACGTGTGCGGGGCCCCGAGGCCCCCGCCGTACCCGGGCGTTCCCGTGTGCTCGTAGACCGGCGGCTCGGGCATCAGCGGAACGCCGCTCTGGTAGAGGGGGTGCGGCCGTGCCGGGGGGTACCTGGTGGCTACGCCACCGTGGGCATGGCCACACGTCGGGCACACCTCCGCCCGATCGAGATAGTTCCCGCATCCAACGCAGTAGTCCATGCGGTTGTCCGTTTCCTCCGGTCGCCGCCCCCGTCCCCCCAGATGGCGGCACCCTACTGGCGCGGCGATGTCCGGCCCACCCCACCCCCTCGCCAGGCCCGAGCTATACCGATGCGCCCCCGGTGCGGCACTACGCCCTGCCGATCGCCGGCTTGCCCGGTTGGTCGACAGGGAACGCGTCCCTTCGTGGCCGCGGACCGGGCGATCGGAGAGGGGACGCCGACCGGTCTCAGGCACACAGCCCGAACGGGCTACCGGGGTCCGGCGTGAACGCACCCGGCCGGACCATCTCGGCGACGACACAGCGTGCTCATCACGCCGCAATCGCCGTTACCTGCGGCGTCGCCAGATCAAGCACACCATTCCCGAACGCCGTGAGCAGCAGGCCCACCGGCTTCGATGCGGCGCGCCGTGTTCGCAGGAACGGAGTCGAGCGGCTGCGCAGACACCCGCCGGAACCGACCACCTGCCGAGTGCGACAACAACCTCGTCGTCTCTCCAGGCGCAATCCGGAATGCGGAACACGGCCGGGGCCTGCGCTGCGCGACGGCTACCTCAGGAAGGGCCGCCCTCCCGTGCGAGCCACCTGCTCAGCGACCCGAATCCGGAACCTCACGCGGGGAGGACGCAGCCTGGTCTCCGGGCCGAGAGACCCAACCGGCGGTGGCGGCCAGGGTACGCAGGACGGTCGCGCCGGCGAGCACGACCGAGGAGACCGGCCGTCCCATCCATCGCATCAGATCGCCCCCCAGGTCGGGATCGACCTCGACGGTCACCTGGATGTATCTGCTCTTCAGCGTGGTGACCTTGGTGGATCGGGGTGCCGGGACATCCTGCCCGCGCTGCAATGCGGCGCGGTAGCTCTCCTTGCGCTGGCTCATGCCTCTTCCTGACGCTTAATCAGTTCCTCCGCGAAGTCCATATACGCCGAACCCTTGGCCTGGACCGAGTTCCCGAAAGACTGGGCGTAGAGGTCGAGCCGCGCGATCTGGGTGACCAGCACCTCGAAACCCCGCTCGGTGAGCGCCTCGCGAGCGTCTGCATCGGGCCCGGTGCGCGTGGCATCGGGACGGTTGGTGCGATTGAGCAGTACCGCCGAGCGGGCTGGCTCGGCACGCAGGGACTGCACGTCCGCCATCTCGCCACGGATGGGTGCCATCCGGTCCAGTTCGATGGGGGCGGGGGTCACGGGCACAATCCACTCGCCGGCGTACCTCATGATGCTGCGGGCGATGCGGGGATGGTCCTCCAGCTGGGGCGCATCGAGCACGACGGCCTGCCGGTTGCCGAGGAAGTCGTTCACGCGACGGTGGACGTCCCCCACCGGCAGGGCGATCACCGGAAACGGAAAGCCACTGGCCAGCTCGCTCCAGCGCAGCGCGGAAGCGGCCGGGTCACCGTCGACCAGCAGCGGCGACATACCCGACTCATGGAACGCGTGGGCCAGCCACACAGCACTCGTCGTCTTTCCGACACCGGGCTTGAGATTCACAAAAGCACAACTCAAAGGCACAAGAACTGACAATAACGGGCGCAATCGTCCAGTTTCGGTCGGCACGAGGGCGTGGCCTCGTGGTTCACCCGCAAGCAGTGAGAAACGTCGGACACCCGGTTGTGGTCGCGGCCGACCGTGCGCACCACCGGTTGCCCTTTCCTGCCCCCTCGCTGGACGGCATGCGGCCCCCGCCCATCCGTACCGATTACTCCGCTCGGCCCCCACGGCCGGCCCACGAAGCCTGGCGAACCAGCGCGAAACGTGGACGGCGCGGCAACAGCCACCTGTTCGCGACCCTCGATCGACTCACCCAGGAGACGGCGCCCCGCAAGCCCGAAGGACCACGGCCCCTTGGACGCGCGCCCGCCGCGCGATCAGATGCCGGAACTCGGCGTGGCCGCACACGTGCGGGCGCAGGACCGGTCTCAGCCGATGCTGCCGATGATGCAGGGCAGCGGCCACGCCAGCGTGACTCGCGGGTGAAGCACTGACCAGTTGGATCCGGTCTCCATCACCAGAACCGCCCTCGTCTTCGCCCATCACCCTCGCGGCCAAACCGCTCTAGCCCAGGAAGCTCAACCGCACCTGACGGTTGACATTGTCGATATTGATATCCGCCAACCTCCGTTAAGGCAATCCCAGGCTAACTGGATTGCCCCCACCCAGCGACAATGCGTGGTCGCACCCTCCTGGGATGACCACGGCGGCCAGAGCGCCTGTGAGGTGGCAGCAAATCGCCCCTACCTGGTTGGTCTGGCAGCCCGGCACCCTTCCTGGCATCTTCACGCGCACCGCGAGAGGAGCGCGGCCAGAATCGCGCGCGGAAGCAACCAGTGTTCGCATGATCTGCGGACTACGCCGAGGCCTTACTCAATGGCTGGCAGGCTCCCAGGCCTGGCAGCCAATCGAGCAGGCGCGCGGCATCACACACCAACGGGCACAGAGCTCAAGGGAGAGAAGGCGCCCCAGATCGTGTTGGGAAGGTTCGACGAATCACTGGTCGCCCCGGGCGCAAATGTGATCAACTTAACACTCAGCCAGGGCAAGGGGGCGACGGGTGTCGGATGCGTTGGTTCACCGGTTGGCCGAACTCCTGCGAGTTCGCGGTGCGATGGACTCGGATTCCCTGTTACGGGCTGCCCGCGAGTTCTGGCCCGGAGTAAGCCGCCAGCGTCTGGCGCAACTGGTCCGCACCGCCGAGGGCCTGGGAGCCGTGAGGACGCGTCACGGGGTAGTTGAGGCATGTGCGGTGGCCGGCATCGCGGACGCGGAGAAGGGGGACCAGCGCAAGCCTGGGGTATTGCGAGCGGTGGTGTTGGATGTCGAGGCCGCGGTCCGTGCCAGTGCCCAACATCCTGGTGGGGAGCGTCGGATTTACCAGCTCGGTGCAGTGAGGCTGTCCGCTGATGCGAGATGGGTGGACGAGGCTCCGGAGTTCGAGGGCTGGCTGCGACTGCCGGACCCGAAGTGGGAAGCGCTGATCCGCGGTGTGGACGCCTCGACCCGGTACCACCAAGAAGCCCGGGCCGCCAGTGATGTATTAGGCGATTTCCGGGAGTGGCTCGGGGACGCGGACGTTCTGGTGGCTTTCAACGGCGCGGTCGCGGACTTCAGGTGGCTCGACGCCGAGTGCTCACGAGCGGAGCTTCCCGCTGTCGACGGAGTGCTGCGGGTGGACGCTCTGTACCTGGCGCAGGCGGTGTGGCCGTGGTTGGACTCCTACCGGCTGGGAGACGTGGCCGTGTCCGCGGGAACGGCAGTGCAGGCCGGGCGGCTGCATGACGCTGTGATGGACGCCCGTGTAACCGCACTGGTCGTTAGGGCAGCGGTGCGGGAGGTGGTCGGCTGGTCTGATTCCTGGTGGCGACTCGTGGCATCCGTCGGAGCGGGATCCGCAGCGTGGGCGCTGGTGGCGTCGCTGATGGACCGGAAGCCGGGCGGGACCGTGGACGACGAGAGCGTCGCGGAGTTGCTGGCGGAGGCAGTACGCGAATGGGGCGAGCCTCTGCGCTCGCCGGACGGGGAGAGTCCAGGTTTGGCTGCTCTCCTGCTTCCAGCTCAACTGCTGGGACCTGAGGGGCGGGTAGATCCGCATCGGCTCGCGCTAGCCGTCGCAGCAGGCAGGGATGTGGAGTGGCGACCGGCGCAGCAAGAGATGGCGAGATGGCTCGGCGGGCAGGTCGACGCTGGGCGGGACGGGATGTGCGAGGCGCCGACGGGGACGGGGAAGAGTCTGGCAGTGCTCGGGGTGGCTTTGGACTGGCTGGCGGCCGAACCCGGCCGGCGGGTGGTCGTCTCAACCTTCACACGCCAGTTGCAGGGGCAATTAGCGGGAGATGTGTTGGCCCTGGCACGCGTGGTGCCAGGCCTGGAGTCGCTCGCCGCTGTAGTCAAGGGTCAGCGTAACCGCGTGTCGTTGCGGGCCTTGGTGGCCGCGCTGGTAGACGCGGCCGAGGCGGCTGGCGGGGGGCGGGCTCGACGGACCCGCTTCGTCGGCGACGTGGTATTCCGTGAGGTGCTGGTGTGGTTCCTACGCCGTCTGACGACCGCACGAGGGCGAGCGCAGATGTGGTCGGCACGCAGCGTGGACATACAGGATCTACCGGCGTTCCTGGTCGAGTACGTGCAGGCCGCGTCCGGCGGGGTGCTGCCACTGTGGCTGGCGAGCGTGAGCCAGGAAGCGGAGGACTACCGCCGTGGTTCGGATTCGCCGCTCGCCCCGTGGACGGACTCGGTGGGCGAGGCCGTCGCGGGCCATCGACTGGTGATCGCGAATCATGCCTTACTCCAGGTGCAGGCTGGTGCCTTCGACCGTTCCACCCTGCTGGTGGCCGACGAGGCACACGCGCTGGAACAAGCGGTGACCGTGGCGTCGACGGCACAGGTCGACATCCGCGCGGTGGAGAACCTGTTCGCGGACGCAGAGCGGTGGGTTCGTGATTTCCGGCGCGCCGACGCCTCGGAGTTCTCGAAGCTGCTGCGGGAGGGGCAGCGGCTACTGGAGACCGAGGCGATGCCGCGTGCGGCACAAGGGGTATTCGATGCGGTGGGCGGCGAACCGGGGCGCCGCGTGGCGACGTTGGCGAGTCCATACGGGGGGCTGGTCACGGTGGCCGGTGCCCGTCAGCTGCTGGAGCGGCTTGAGCGGTTGGGCAGCTGGGCTCAGGCGGCGGGCCGGGAGCTGGCCCGGCTGACGGGTCTGCCGGAGGTGCGGCAGGCGCCGTGGTGGGAGCGTGAACGTGTCGCGCTGCTCGTGGCGCGCGTGGCGCTGCTGGCGCAGGAGGCCGCGACGGTGGTGGCGGATGCCCGCGATGTGCTCGGGACGTCTCCGGATGAGGCGGGCACCGCGGATGAGGTGGATGCGGATGACGATGAGGATCTGGAGTGGGACGAGGAGCCTCCGGAGAGTGTGCAGGATCTGGGGGAGGAACCATTGCAGCAGGCTCTTCGTGGCCTGACGGCGGCGGTGGCGAACCGGGTGGTTTTCGCAAGCGAGGGCGGGGAGGTGACCGCTGCGGTGGTAGCGCGCCGCTATCCCTTCTCGGTGTCCTCCGCGCCGATCGAGCTGAGCGCGGATCCGCAGTGGCGTCGGGTCCGTAACAGCTTCGGCCGCATCCTGTATGTGTCGGCGACACTCCAGGTCGCGGGGTCCTGGGCGTTCGTCCGGCAGCGTCTGGGGTTGGGCAGCGAGGTGGACGCGTGCGCGCTGCCGAGTCCTTTCGACGCGTCCCGGCAGGCCCGGCTGCTGTGTTTCGCAGACTTTCCCAGCTGGGCCGAGCACCCGCAGGCTGCCTACCGTACGGTCGCGCACCAGCTGGCGGGGTACGCGCGTCAGGTCGTCCGTGAACGGCACGGGGCCTTCGAGCACGGGGCGCTGGTATTGACGACGTCAACGGCGGCCGCGGAGGCGGTTTCGGAGCGGCTGCTGGAACAGCTCGCCGTGGACGGAGCTTCGCTGCCGGTGGCCGTGGCGCCGCTGCTGGGCAATGCGCGTGCCGCGAGGGAGTTCCGTGACCTGGGCGGCTTCTGCGTGGCCACGCGCGGGATGTGGCAGGGGGTCGATTTCCCGGCGCGTCGGCTGAGCTTGGTGTGGATCAACAAGCTGCCGTTCGCGCCGTTCGCGGACCCGGTGATCGCCGCTCGGCGCGCGGCGGCCGCGGAGCGGGCGAGGGCTGCCGGGGCGGCCGACCCCGAGGCAGCCGCGACGCGTGAGTACTACCTGCCGCTGGCGGCGATGGACCTGCGCCAGGCGGTGGGACGGCTGCTGCGCTCGGTGGATCACCGTGGCGTCGTGGTGATCAGTGACCGCAAACTCGCCGGTGGGACCGCGCTGCGCCGGGCCTACCGCCGGGTCTTCCTGGAGTCGCTGGACCCGGGACTGCTCAATGCCGACCCGCTCACAGGCGAGCCGGCGGGCGGGAACGTCGTGACGATGGCGCAGGGCTGGGAGACGATCTGGCGATTTCTGGCAGAGCAGGGCCGTCTCGACGCGCCGCGCGCCCGCGAGTTGTGCACACCGCGGGCGCTGGAAGAGCACACAGTACTGCCTGCCACGCTCAAGATCCGCAAGGCGGAGCTCAGTGTCCAGGAGGTGGCGCGGGCCCGCAAGGACGGGACGCTCGCCTCGCTGCTGGTCGAGCGGTGCGAGGCGGTCGCCGGATACCTGCGCTTCAAGGATGGCCCGCTAGCGTTGAAACCCGAGCAGCGGGCGGTGGTCCGCGCGGTGGGCGAGAACCGGGACGTGCTCGCGCTGCTGCCCACGGGATTTGGGAAGTCGTTCACTTTCCAGTTGCCGGCGTTGGTGCTCCCGGGGGTGACTGTGGTGGTCTCACCGTTGGTGGCGCTGATGGCCGACCAGGCGCTGGAGCTGTCGTCGGCGGTCGGGGGCGCGGTGCGGGCGCTGGTCGGCCCCATGGCGGAGTCGAACAGCCGCGGAGGGAAGACCGAGGTCGCCGAGCAGCTCCGCGGTCGCCCGCACGGCATCAAGCTGGTGTATGTGTCCCCGGAACGGCTCGCGGACCGCCGTTTCGCAGATCTGCTGCGGGAGGCCGCGCGAACCGGCGTGCTGGAGCGGGTCGCGGTGGACGAAGCGCACACGTTCGTGCAGTGGGGCGACGACTTCCGTCCGAGTTTCCGCCGGGTGGAGGTGTTGCTCGGGGAGCTGAGAGAGCAGTTCGGGGTGCGGGTGACGGCGGTGACCGCGACGGCGAACCGACAGGTGCGAGCCGGGCTTCGGGAGGGTCTGCTCGGTCTGGATGGCGCTGCGGCGGACGAAGAGGCTCTGGTGACGGTGCAAGCGTCGCCGCTCCGTCCCGAGCTGGCGGTCTACCGGCGGGCGATGCGGGCCGGCGGCCCGCAGGCAATCGCCGGGCTCGCCGAGCGGGTCGCCGAAGCGTGCGAGGACCATGCGATCTTCTACTGCCTGACGGTGAAGGAGGTCGAGGCGCTCTACGCCCATCTGCGCGAGTTCGCGGTCCAGGGCGGTCAGCGCGTGCGGCGTTTCCACGGGCGGCTGTCGGAGGCAGAGAAGGCCGCGGTGCTGACGGAGTTCCGGGAGGCGCCGGGCCGCGGTGCGGACGGGTACGCACCGCTGTTGATCGTCGCGACTAGCGCATTCGGGCTGGGGGTGAACCGGCGGGACATCCGCTGTGTGTTCGTGGTGTCGCCGCCCACGGATCTGTCCGCCCTCTACCAACAACTCGGACGCGCAGGCCGGGACCAGGCCGGGCGGGCGCAGAGCGAGGTCGACGCGCCGTCGGCCGGTCTGGCGCTGGGTACGGGGCGTGGGCTGCGGACCGTGGCCTGGCTGGCGGCGCAGGGTCTCTCCCCCGACGTCCTGCGCCGGCTGGGCCACTCGGTTCTGAGAGCCGGTGAGTTGGGGGTCCTCGACACGGAGAGGATCGCAGCCGACTGCATGGCTGCCGATCTCCAGGAGGGGCTACTCCCCGCCCAGCAGGCACAGCAGGCCTCGGTGTGGGACACGTACCGCACCTCCGTGGTACGGGCGCTGGCCGTCCTGGCCTCGCTGGACGCGCTCACCGACCTGGGGGATTTCCCCGAGCGCGTCCGAATCACGCCGATACCCGGCGTCCGGCCGCCGTCCGACCCCGAGTGGGGCCCGGCTGCGGCCGTCGTCGGCGCGCTCGCCGAGCGGCGGCCCGGAACCCACCAGGTGACCGACGTGTACGCACTCCTCCGGGACAGCGGCACGGAAGCGGCCGTGCCCGACCCCGCTGCCGCATGGACCACGCTGGCCGCCCTGCACGATCTGGGAGTGGTCGATGTCTCTCAGGCCGGCAACCGGCGCACCCTGACCGCGGTGCGGGTGACCGATGGCACTCCCTTGCCGGACGCCTTCGACGCGCGCATGCGCGCCGCCCGGGATCGCGCCCGCCAGGACCTGGCTGACCTGCGCAACTGGTACGACACCACCGAATGCGCGACCGCGGCGTTCCAGGTCTACTTCACCGACATCCCGCTCGGTCGCGCCCGTCACGTGTGCGCGACCCCGGCGACCCGCTGCTCGGCCTGCTGGGACACCCACATGTCGGCCGAGACGACACCGCGGCTGCTGCGCGCCCTGAACACCCCGCGGCCACGGCCGGCGGTGCACCGCGACAGCGAACCGTACCGACGCGCGACCGACCAGTGGGTCTACGCCTTGCTCTGGGACAACTACCGAGGACTGGCACCGACGATGATCCGCCGGGTGCTGCGCGGCGAAGAGACCTATCTGTCCCGCCGGGACGGCGTCCGCAGACCGCTGTGGCCGCGCCTGCTGTACCACCGTCTGCGCGGCGTGGATCCCGGGATCCGGTCCACAGACGTGACCGCGGCGCTGCAACGCCTTCACGGCACCGGCCAGGTGCTGCCCACCGAGGACGGGGCCCTGTGGCGGCTACGCCGATACGCCGAGCGCCCCCGGCAGGAGGTGTGAACATGCCACCCCGGACAGATTCGCCCGCGTGGGCCCCCTTCGACGACGAGCCGCTGTTCGTATCGGAGTTGCTCCTCGGCGCGGACCAGTTGGAGGCCGCAGTCGCGGATCGTATGGGCCGCTATCTGCGCCAGGTCACCGTCGCACGCGGTGGTGTCCTGCACGTCGCCGGTGCCTGGAACGCGCTGCACTTCGGCTTCGACCTCGCCCTCGGCGCCTACCACTCGGCGCTGCTGGACCCGGAGCACTTCCATGCGGTCCTCCCCGCCGCGGATCCGGGCCGGGTCGCGGTTCCGGTCGGCGCGTTCCTCCGCATCGAGCGCGGCACCCGCTGGCTGTGGGCGGAGGCCGTGGGGAAGTTCGGCGCGTCCCAGGACTGTGACGACGACGGCTGGATCCCCGCCTCCAGGTCAGGCGACCGTGCCGGTTCCCCCCGGACGGACGGCCTCTGGGAGCGCGAGGAGACCGTGATCGTGGACACCGGCGCCTTCGGCCCGCCCTCCGCGATCGAGGTCAAGGAGACCGCCAGACTGCGCCGGTCCGGGCTTCTGGACGCGCGCGGGCACCTCACATCGACCGCCCTGTACGCCACACCGGACCTTCCCCTACTCGACGACGCGGCCTTCTACCAGCGGTATCTCCTCACCGAGGCGCGTCCCCTGCTGGCCACCGGTCCGCTCGCCGGGCTCTTGGACGACCCGCACGACACCGACCTGCTGGCCCAGGCTCTGGCCGCGAGCTTCGACACCGTCGGTGACCTGCTCCGCCGTGCCCCCGGCCTGCGTACCTGGGGACCGTACGCCGTCGCCGAGACGGACACAGCCGGCCTGCCCGAGTCCGCGGTCGGCGAGGTCGTGCACCGGGTCCACCGGGCTCGCACCGGTCCGCCGCGCTACACCGCGACCTGGCCTCTGCTGTGTGCCGCCTGCGAAGCGGCCGGACCAGGCGACCTCACCGAGGGTCCGAAGGCGCTGGCTTCCCTGGCGGTCGTCAACCTCGCGCTCGCCGACCGCGCGACCGAGCCGACGGCGCAGGTCGACCTGCGTATCGACGATATGTGGCAGCAAGGCGGCATCTGGCGCGCCCAGCAGCCCCCGCTGCCCTGGTATGTCCAGGGCGCCGACCCGCTGGCGCCGCTGGGGATCGGCCACGGCGAACACACCGGTTCGCTCTCCGGCGCGTCACCGTCCCCGCAGGTGCCCCCACCCCAAGAAGCGCCTGCTGAAGAGTCTTTCGCCGCGCCGCAGGACATCGCGCCTCCTCCCCTCCCGGAGGAGTCCGGACCCGACGAACCCATGCCGGTCATCGAGCACCTCGACGACAGCATCACCGTCTACACCTGCTGCCTGCAACCGCGGCACATCGACCACGACACGCTCCCGCTTCCGGCGTCCGTGCGCGAGGGCTTGGCGGACGGCCCCGTCGTCCTCGAACTCCATCACGACGGGGACCCGGACGACACGCACGGTGCACAGGAACTTGTCCTCACGCAAGCGGCGTTGACCGGAGTGAGCTGGCCGTGGTCGTTCTACCCCGGCATCAGACTGACCGTCACCGTGCCACGCGGCGGCCGTCGTCTGCACGCCGTCACGACCCTGCTGGACGAGCCGCTCCACTTCGACGGCAACGGCCCGTTCCTCTGGGACTGCGACACCGATGTACTGCGGCGCCATCTCGGCCTCACCGCGCCCGAGCCGAAACCGCAACCTCCGGCTCCCCGGCGGATAGCACATACCGGCTATGCCCCCGCGGTCGGCAGTCTCTGTTCCCTCATCGTCGCCGGGCTCCGCCGGCACGGCGTACCAGGCATGTTCGAGGCCCGCTCGATGCAGGGGCACCGGCTCAGTGCCGCGCTGTTCGGGCCCGGCCCCGTATCGCCCCGGCTGATGTGGACGGTCATTCACACCTGTGAGGACTTGGCCGCCCGAGGGCTCCTGGAGCGCGAGAGCGTCGCGGGCGAACCGGACCTCTTCATCTGGTGGCCCGACGACAAGGCGCCCACAGCCCCGAAGGGCCAGGTCACCTTCGAACCCCAAGAACTGCGAAATCATGTAAAAGCACACTACGTACCACCTGATCGCCGTAAGCTTCCCCCGGGTCAGCAGGCAAGTGACCATGCACGGGCCGCCTATGCGCGGTGGCGTATCGACATGCTCGGCCCGGAAGCCGACACGACCCTCCCCCACGGCTACACCTTTGTCCGCGGTCACCGTCGCGGTGACGAACAACCTCCCGCCTGGCATGACGACTTGACCGGATGCTCTTGAGGTCCATCATGACGCGACACCCATCCAACGCACCTCAGCTGCCTGGGCCGCCGGCCGACCTGGCCGAGAAGCTTCGCCAGGCCGTCGGGCAACTGGGCACCCCTGTCGGGGACGTGCTCGCCGCACTCGACGCCACCGTCCTGCTCCAGTTGTTGCAACGCGTCCGCAACCGTGACCGCGTGGCGATGCTGCAGAACCTGCGTGTGCCGTCCGCCAGGCTCAGCCTGCGGGCCGCCGAGCAGTGTCTGGCCACCCTGCGCAAACGCAACGCCGAGATACAGCTGCGGGCCGCGGGCACGATCTCCCAGCCCACGCTCAGAGCGCTTGCCGACGCCCTTCACGACCACCACTGCCACGGCGGCCACCAGCACCTCGACGATGCCGTCGCCGCGTTCTCCGAGTCCCGCCCGGAACTGATGCTGGCCGCCTTTTCGGCTCCGCTCTTCTCGCCCGGCCACACCGCCCTCTTGCGGCACGCCTTACAACGGTTCCCCATGCCGGCGTGGCCGAAGGAGGACGTGCAGAACGTCATCGACGCGTGCTCCGCCTTGGAGAACGCCTGGCTTCCTCTCATGCCGCCCGCCCAGAACGTCGGCAGCACAGAGGCGGTGTCGCCGCCTCCCGACGATGCCGGACTCACCTCCCGACCGTCATCCGCGGGGTCGCAGCCGGAGCCCACCGATTGGAGCAGCCGGGCCGAGAACCTGAATTCGCTGCTCGTCTCGGCGCGGTCCGCCGCAGCGCACATCACCGCGCATCTGGCCTCGGAGCAGGCGCCCACCCGCGAGGCCATCGTCACGCTCACCGCTTTGCGGACAGCCGCACTGGCCCTGCACGAAGATCTCAGCGCCCGAACCTCCGTCGCAGTGCCGCCCGATCCGGCCGATGTCCGGGCGTTGTGCGCCGCCGCGAGTACTGTCGCGGCCGAGCAGTCCGATCAGGCACGGAATCGTGCGGCGATGCTGCGTGTCGCCGCCCTCCAGGGCTCCTCGGGCAGCACGCCCCTGGAGGCCATCCGGGAGCAGGCGCTGCGTCTGCTCGACGCCCCTCCGGCCGATACGGAACATCTGCGGCTGCTTGTCGCACTTGCCGACGCCCACACCAGCGACGACGACTCCGCCGTGGACGATCTCCTCGTCCTCCTCAAGGAGGCTCCCCAGGACGTCAACAGCGTCGCCGCGCTGATCCTGCGAGGGAAGGTGACCGCGCCGGCTACCCCGGCGGGCGACATCACGGAGTCGACTGACGGCCTGCCGACGCCGCAGGAGACCTCTTCGCCCGCGGCTCCCGCCCCCGAACCCGAAGCGGAGGAGCCATCCGACGGGCCGCCCGCTCCCGTGACGGCTCCCACGCCCGTAGCCGCTCCTCCCGCCTTGCCCGCTGACGCGCACACCGTGCCTCCGGCGGAGGAAGTGACGGACAGCCAAAAGCCGGAGGCCCTTGCACCGCCCGTCCCCCAGCCTGAGCCGCCGGCGCTTGCTCCCGCCGACACCGCCCTGATCACGCGTCTGATCTCGGCAGGCGAACTCGCACTGGCCGGCCACGCGGCACGCGCCATCGGCCGTTTCTCCCTCCAACAGGCGCTGGAGACCCTTCACTTGGCGCACTGCGTCCGTTCGGAGACAGGTCCGTGCGCCGTCGCCGTACGCGAACGCGTCGACTGGGAAAGCAGCCGGCCCAGCGCGACCGGTCAGGACGAGCGCATCATGCTGCTCGCCGCCGCCCTGCGAGCCGCCCTGCTCACCGCCGACCCCAACGCCGGTGAACTCGTCAACGCCCTGGCAGACGCCTGCTCCGACATGACGCACCTTCAGCAACTGTGCCGTGCCGTGGGAACCGCCTCCGCACGGGGCCAACTCACGGCGGCAGGGGGCCTCAACGTCCTCGAAAGCGTCACCGAGGCCGACACCGAGGTCAGCCGTGCCTCGGAGGACGCCCGTCTGCATCTCACCGCACCGCGGCACCTGCACTTCCCTCGCGCGGAGATGATCATCCGCGCCTGGTGGGATGCCGACGGTCTGATCGGCTCGCTGGTCGCGGTGGCAGCTGACGACCGGCGCGACCGCGCCGACCAGGCCGCGGCCCACGTACGCGAACTCACCCCCGCCGCACTGGGCAAGGCCCTCAAGGGCATCGACGACCGGCTCCGCGGCAAAGGCGCCGTGCTGCAGGGCGCCGCCCGTCGCCGCATCCTTCAATACGCGGCGGAGTCACTCGACATCGTCAGCACCTGGGTGCTGGCCACCCGTACCGCGGCCCGTACCCCCGCGCTGAACGGCATTCTCGTCACTCTGCGCAACGATGTCCGCGCGCAGACCGAGGACGCGTGCACCGAGCTGCGCGCGCACGCCGACACGGTCTCCCAGCCGCTCAGTGCCGCCATCACCGAGACGGTCCTGGACAGTGTCCGGACCACGATCCGGCTGCTGGACGGCGCCACCCTGCCCGGGGCGGAACCGGCGCCGGACCACGCGCTCAACGCAGACCTGCTGCGCTGCTCCGGACTCCCGCTGACCAGGACACTGGAACCGGCGCGCGCGGTGTCCCTGGACGACATTGAGCGCGCCCAGAGCTGCACCTGGGCACAGGCGGCGCGGGAACAGGCGGCCGCCGGAAACTTCGCGGCGGCACGTGCCGCGGTGGAGGTCGCTGAGAGCGAGTCCGAGAAGGACGACAACTCCCTTCGGGACGCCGTCGAGCAGTCCCGCGGCCATGCGCTGACCGCAGCACGCGCCGAGATCGACAAGGTCCGGGGCAAAGTGGCGACCGCTACCCGACAAGGCCGCCTCCCCGAACCCGGGCGCTCTGACATCACGACACGGGTCGAGGCCGCCGAAGCCGACCTGGCCGGCGACGACTTCAGCGCCGTGCACCGGCAGCTCACTTCCGTCAACGAACTCATGCCCCAGCTGGCCGACCTGGCCAGAGCCGACCTCATGCAACGCGCCAAGGGCGAGATCAACAACGCGCCGGGCGGCGTCCCCGACGACGTGATGACGAAGATCACGCAGCTCGTCGACGCAGGCGACTTGGCAACGGCGGAGGACTACCTGCTCACCGCGCTCGCCGGGGAACACCCGCCCACCTCGGCGCCCGAGAACGACCTCGAAGGGTTCTTCCACTCGGTGCCCGACAGCCTCCCCGAGGGCATCACCCCCGCCCTTGTCGACGCCGTCGGCAGCGGCGGTACACACTCCGGTCTGGACTTCTCCCAACTGCGTACCCGCGAGCGCAACACCACCACCGAGACGCTGCGTTCCTGGGCCCATCTCCTCAAGAACTGGCGCACCTTCAAAAACGGCAACAACCTGCTCCGCGGCGCACTGCGCATCGCGGGCATCGAGTACGGCAAGGAACACCCGGTCGGCCCGCACGCCCCCAACCGGAAGTGGAGCGAACTGACCGACGTCCAGCTGCTGGGCGGCTGCCGGCTCCCGGCCTTCGGCTCCGAAGCGGGCGGCCGACTGCGCGTGCTGCTGACCCCCGACGTATCGGACGTGACCACCCTGACCGCCTGGGCGGACCAAGACACCAGCACTCTCCCCGTCCTCGTCGTCGTCCTGGGCACGCTGCCCGCGGCCTCCCGACGTCAGCTCGCCCTACAGACCGCCAAACAGCCCATGAAGCCCCTGCTGTGCCTGGACGCCGCATCCCTGGCCTACTTGGCATCCAAGGCCAGCAACCGGTTCACCACCACGGAGCGCATCCTCGCGCCGTTCGCCGCCACCAACCCCTACCGGCCCGACGCGAACGAATCCGTCCCCAGCGAGATGTTCTACGGGCGCCAGCAAGAGCTCAACGACATCACCTCCATGACAGGCGCCCAGCTGCTGTACGGGGGACGTCAGCTCGGCAAGTCGGCGCTCCTGCGCGCCGCCGCGCGTCGTTTCGAGACGACGAAGGATCATGTCGCTCTCTATATCCCGCTGCCCACCACCCTCGGGCTCGGTCAGAAGACCGACGAACTGTGGGACATGATCGGCCGCGAACTCGACCGCAAGGACGTCGTCCCGGCCCGGCAGACCCGGCGCGGCACCGCGCAACAGCGTGTCACAGCCGCCATCACCACCTGGCTCGACGACGACGCCGCCCGCCGTCTCCTCGTGCTGTTCGACGAGTGCGACATCTTCTTCGATGCCGAAGCCCAGGACAACTTCCCCCAGACGACTCGTCTGCGTGAACTCATGAGCACCACCAACCGCAGGTTCAAGCCCGTCTTCGCCGGCCTCCACCAGGTGCAGCGCTTCTCCGGGCTTCCCAACCAGCCCCTCTACGACGCCCACTTCGGCAAGCCCGTCGTCATCGGGCCGCTGGCGCCGGCACCGGCCTTCCGGCTCGTCCGGCAGCCTCTGGAGGCCCTAGGGACTCGGATCCCCGACGAGCTCATCCACCGGATCCTCGCTTACTGCAACTACCACCCCAAGCTGCTCCAGCTCGCAGGGCAGGCGCTTGTGCAGGCGTCCCTCAACACTCGCGTCGGCACGCCCCCTGCTCCCGGCACGCCACCGTGGCGGGTCGACAACGCCGTCCTCGAACGCGTCATCGGGTCGCAGGAACTCACCGACCGTACGCGCAACACCATCAATCTGACCCTTGAGCTGGATCCCCGCTACAAGCTCATCGCGCTCGTTGTGGCCCTCGAAGCCCACGCAGGCGGGGTCGACTGCCGGATAACTACCCGAGCGCTGAGCAGGGCGTGCGACGACTGGTGGCCGCAGGGGTTCACCGGCCAGGGGCCCGACGAGTTCCGTGCGCTGCTGGAGGAAATGACCGGCCTGGGCATTCTGGCCAGCGACTCGCAGGGATGGAGGCTGCGCTCGTCCAATGTCCTTCGCCTCCTCGGCAACCAGCATGCCATTGAGGAGGCACTGGAAAACCACGACACCTCCAAGCCGCTGACCAAGCTGACCGCGGCTCAGGCGCGGCGGCCCATCGCCGCCGACAACCGCATCAGCCCGCTCACCGAACAGCAGCTCGCCCGCCTCACCACCCCGGGAAACGAGTTGCGGATCGTCATCGGAAGTGCCGCCACCGGCCTGGGCAGCGTCGCCAACGTCCTGGACGACCAGCAAAAGAGAGCCCCCTCCAAACTGGACCCGATCGTCTGTTCCACATCACCGTCCCATTACAAGGAGCTGCTAAGCACGGGCAAGCCCGGTCCACTGCACCGCATCGTGGTGGTGAAGCTCAGCCGTTTCAACGACATCGACAAGGCCCGGGCCAGCCTCCGGCAGGCGGAGACGATCCAGCCGCCCGCAGGTGTCACCCGGACCGTCGTCGCCCTCGCCGACGCGTGCAAGGCCGAACATCTCGCCCTCGCTACGGAATTCGATCCCGACAACGCCCTGATCCCGTTGCGCCGGGTCACTCTTGAGGGAATCAGTAGTTGGGCCACCGACGTGGAGGCGCTCGCGCCCTTCGCCGAGACGGAAGCCCGTAACCGGCTCATGGAAACCACCGGGGGCTGGCCGATCCTCCTGGACGAAGCACTCGTACAGGCCCGTCAGGGTCGCCGCGTTCTCACGATCTGCAAGAACATCGACGAGGAAGTCACCTCTGGGGCGCTCGGCACCGCCCTGCTGGACGGCCTCGGGCTCACGGCATCCCCTGACATGCGCACGCTCCTGACTGACCTCGCCGCCCTTGATGAACCGCTCCCATGGGACGACCTGGTGGAACTTCTCCAGGACTCCCACCCCGCACCGCAACAGGCCCTGGAAAGGCTGCGCATGCTCGACGCCCTCGCCCAGGACGAAAAGCAGCTCCACATGCTGGACCCGACCGTCCGCCGCGCATGGCCGCCGCAACCGAGCGGTTGGAGCCCCACACCCGCGTGAGCCTGCTACCCGTGCCCTGTCACCGTGTCACCGCAGTGTCAGGCACCTACACCGGCTCGGCTTGACGAACCAAACACGTCCCGTTGACTGCCACCAACTGCCTACCCAAGGCCCCGGGGAGAGTCGCGTTCGCCCGGTTTGATCACGTAGTAGGCCCGGGACGCAGTGCGGGCACAGCTCTTGTGGATCATGGAGTTCTCTACGCTCCCAGATCTGCAAGGTCGCCGTGCCCGCTGCTCCATCTTTCCTCACTGCCCCCGCGCCGGTTGCGGCGCCCTTGCCCCTCGATCCGGCGGCCGTCGTGCCGCCCGGACTCCTTGATGCCCTGGCCCAGGTGCCCGACCCGAGTGACCGCCGGGGACGACGCTTCCAACTGGTCACGCTGCTGGCCGTCGGCGTCTGCGCGATGACCTGCGCCGGACACAACTCCCTTGTCTCCCCTGCCGAATGGGCCAGGCGCTGCGAGCAGGAGGTCCGGGCCCGGCTCGGCTGCCCCTACGACCCGTTCACCGGGCGCTACCGCGCTCCGGGCGAGCGCACCCTGCGCGACACGTTCGCCCGCGTTGATCCCGCGGCCCTGACGGCGGCCGGCTTCGCCCGCCTGTCCCAGCTGACGTCCCCGCCCCTGACGCCGTTGGCTCCGGACGGCTCCGTCGAGCGGGAACAACGACGCGCCCACCGTCGCGCCCGGCGCGAAGACACCAAGCGGGAGGTGCCCCGCAGGCGTGCGTTCGCCGTCGACGGCAAGTGCCTGCGCGGGGCGGTGCGCGCCGACGACTCGAAGGTGTTCGTGCTCAGCGCCGTGTGCCACGACGACGCGCTGTCCGCCGCCTTGCGCGAGATCGGCGCCAAGACCAACGAGATCCCGGAGTTCGCCCCGCTGCTCGACCAGATCTCCGACACCGACCTGACCGACACGGTGATCACCGTCGATGCCCTGCACGCGCAGAGTGCGCACGCCCGCTAGCTCGTCGAACGACGAGGCGCTCACTACCTGCTGTCCGTGAAGCACAACCAGCCCACGCTCGCCCGGCAGTTGGCACAGCTGCCGTGGCGTGACATTCCGGTCCAAGACCGCTCCCGCGATCGCGGCCACGGACGTGAGGTGGTACGCGAGGTCAAGGTCGCCTCCGCCGACAACCTGCTCTTCCCGCACGCCAAGCAGGTCGTGCGCATCCACCGCAAACGCCGCCGCCTCGGCACGAAGAAGTGGAGCACCGAGGCCGTCTACGCCGTCACCGACCTGGCCGCCTACCAGGCCGACCCCGCCGAGATCGCCACCTGGGCCCGCGGCCACTGGATGATCGAATCCACCGTGCACTGGTCCAAGGACGTCGTCTTCGGCGAGGACTTGAGCCAGGTCCGACGCCACCACACCCCCGCGGTCATGAGGGTCTTTCGCGACCTCGCCCGCGCAGGGCTCCACCGCGCCGGCTGGATCAACATCGCCAGCGGCCGACGCGCTCACACCCGACCCGAAGCCGTCCTCACCCTGCACGGCGTCCCGTGATCAAACCGGGCGAACGCGACTCTCCCCGGGGTCTTGAGGTGAATGGACGGTGGGACCAGCTGATTTGTATCGGTTTTCGTTTACGCGAGGTCGCCAACCGGGTCCGCGGCTGGTGTCTCGCGGACTCTGGGGCAGGATGCCGCTGACAGCGGCTCGCTGCGGATGCAGTGCCCGGTCGATCATGTCGAACCAGTCGGTTCCGGCGAGCCAGTGTTTGCTGCTCAGATGCGCGTTTCAGTCCAGCAGCGCGGTCCAGGACCGTACTTGCTCGACTGCTGTGAGCGGTCGCGAATTTGGTTCAGGCCGCGATTCCGGATGCTGTTGGTGATCTTCATTCGCCCCGGTGAAGTCCCGCCGTGAAGGCTGCCGTTGGGCAGGACTTCGTGCTCCGCTGAACGAGGCGGGGTGTTTCGAGCGGTCGGAGGTGTGACCGCAATGTCCATGGGGTCGGGTTCCGGACTGGTGATTCCGCCGTTGGCAGTGCTCCGGAGCGGGGTTCTCGTGTACCCAGCCACAGTCCGGGAGGGGTTCGCGGCGGCGGTGCTGCGGCCGGCCTCCGGGAAGGCGACGGATGAAACGGCTCAGTATTGTGGTCATCTCGCCTACGCAGGAAGAGTTCGGGATGGACGACACATCGCCAAAGGTCCCCCAGGGTGAGGCAGAGCGGCCGACGACTCCCGCGTTGTCGTCGCAGTCTGCGGGTTCCTCGCCGGGCGCACCCTCGTGGTGGCCGGGACTGTCGCAACCGTCGCAGGGCAAAGACCGGCCGGGGGGGGCGGCCGCCCGGCAGGCGCGTCCCTGCCCGCCGCAAGAAGCTGCTGTGGCTGATCGGCGGCAGTGCGGCGACAGTGACCTGCGGGATTGTCGCTGTCCTCGCCCTCAACGGCTCAGGAAGGAGCGACTCGGCCAAGAAGCCCCAGGCGGCCTCCGGGCGGTTCTTCACCGACGCTCCCGATGGATGCTCGCTGATAAGGCCGACCACCATCGACGCATACGCACCCGGGGCCACCTGCACCCCGTCACCGTTCGACAGGCCGATCACACCTGGACTGACCATCAGGATGCCCTCCTGGAGCACCGACGCATTCTCCAGGACGAGCAGAGACGTGAGTATCGATCTCGATCTCCGCATCGGTTCCGGCGTACTGGATACGTACAGCTCAGAAAAGGACAGTTCCGCGCACACCTTCGCGCTCGTGCGGGACAGCTACAGAACGGAAAAGGACGGCATCGCGCGCAAATTTGACGGCGATCACATCACCCTCAAGGCTTCACACCCGCTCACGAAAATTGGGGACGAAGCCTACTTCTACTACGGCATCTCGACTGTTCCGGAAAGCGCGGAGGCCGAAGTCGTCGTCCTCTCCGGCACCGCCGAGTTTACCGTCAGCTACTCCGGAACTCGCGAAGGCACCGGAGCGCCGGTCTCCCAGCGGGAGGCGGAAGCCGCTTCGACGGCAATCGCCCGGGACGTGCTCAAGTCCCTGCGTTGACCGGCGTGACCGGCACGCACGGCTCTTGCGGGACCCGTGAACACGTCAGGGCAGACGCGCATCACAGGACATCGACAGAGGGTGCCACGGGCAGGACGACGAGGACCGTCTGATCCGGTTTGAGCGCCCAGGGAATGCCGATGGCCAGATGCGAGCGCGTGGCCACGGCATACGGCGTCTGCGACTCGTAAGGGTTGTTGAAGGTGTCGGCCTGCGACGTGTTCAGTTCGTATTTCTTGGCAGCATCACCGTTCGCCGCAGCCAGGTTGTACAGCGCGGGCGGCCCCGCCCCCCGTGCCAGGATCGAGACATCCGATCGGGCCGCCGCCAGCAGGCGCACCGAGGAGGCTCCGGCCACGGTCCTCGCCCACCGCTGTTTGCCCGTTGCCATGTCGACCGCGACGACGCCGTCCTGCGTTCGTCCGAGGGAACTGTTCTGGCCTTTCAGCAAGTACAACGTGCTGTCGGCCATGAGGACGTTCACCGGCGGCAGGTCGCCTTTGTAGAGAGCTCCGATGCTGCTGGCGGCAACACCGGTCAGATCCACTGTGCTCGGGGTTCTCGACCCAGCAGCCAAGGTGTAGACCCTGGACGCCGGAGAGCCGCTGCCGCAGCCGATCAAGAGGTAGTCCTCATTCGCCGTCATGAACCCCGAGATGGTGGCACTGGACACGCGGGCACAGCCGTCCAGTGACGCGACTCGTGTGACCGAGGGCGTCGAACCCTCACGGAATGCGAGGAGTTCCCCTTGACCGTCGACGCACTGGCCGAGCGCGTAGACAGTGCCCTTGAGCACCTGCGCCAGGCCGCTCAATGAGCACCCGTCGACCGTTGCGTTGATTCCGGGTTCCGCGGGCCCCGTGGACCAACGCACCTTGCCGGTGTCGACGGCCACGCTGAGCAGATCAGTGCCGCCGGCGAAGGGCGCGCTCACCACTCCATCGCCGATGGAAAGGGATTCGCCGCCGGTCAGGTTCGGGAGTCCTGTCGAGCCGCGGCCTTTCAGAATGATCTCCTTGGTCCAGTTGAGCTCCCCTGAGGACGCGGAGATCGTCTGCAGCCGGTCGCACTCCTCCATGCCGACGGTGTTGTTGAACGTGCCAAAGGTGATGGCGCCGATCCCATCCGACGTGGTGTGGCTCATGTTGCACAGAATTCCGTTGTTCCCAGGCGGCTTCCAGGACCACAACTTCGCTCCGGTATCCGGGTCGTACGCCGTCAGACCGGAAGGAGACCCGAGTACCACGTGCGACGAGGTGCTCCACATGCCCGTGAGAATGTCGGCCTGGCTCACGGTCAAGGACCAAGGGGAGTTCGGCTTGGCGCTGGGGGTGTCCGACTTGCCCGAACCGGAGTCCGAGCCGGACAACGCGTGGGCAAGAAGAATGCCGCCGACGGTCAGCAGGGATACCGCTCCGGCCAGGATCCAGGCCAGGCGGGCGCCCCCGCGCGGCCTCGACGAGGAATCGGGCGGACGAATGCCGTTGCCCGCGGCGCCCTTCCCAGCAGGACTCTCCCCTTGGTCCTCTTGGTCCTCCTCCGGTAGCTGGTGGACAGGGCCTCTGCTGATCAGGTCCGCGCGTCGTTCACGCTCGTCGAGTTCGCCCCGCAGCCGCGGGGTCTGAAGGGCCTGCGGATCGACGGGCGAGAGCTTCTCGAGCAGGTCGGCCACACTCGGACGGCGCGCGGGATCTTTGTCGAGACAAGCTGCGACGACCGGACGGATTGAGCCCGGCAGGCATTCCAGAATCGGCTCCTCGTACACCGCACGGCGCAAGCGAGCCCTGGCATTTCCGGGGCCGAACGGGTCCGATCCCGTAGCAGCGAAAGCGAGTACACAGCCCAGCGAGAACAGATCGCTGGGCTGCCCGACCCGGGATTCCCGGGTGGCGGCGGCCGGCTCGGATGAACGCTCCCGGACGATCTGCTCGGGCGACATGTAGCCCGGCGTGCCGATCATCGCGCCCGTGCGGGTGACGCGCGTCGTGTCCTGCGCCTTGCTGATGCCAAAGTCGATGATCTGCGGTCCCTCTCGTGCCAGCAGCACGTTGGCAGGGTGCAGATCGCGGTGGATGAGTCCGGCCTGGTGAATCGCCGAGAGCGCCTCGGCGAGGCCGGCGCCCAGTGCGCGCAGCTCGGGTTCCTTCATGGGGCCGGACCGGTCGACGAATTCTCCCAAAGAAGGAGCGGGAAAATAGCTGGTGGCCAGCCATGGCTGCTCGGCGCCAAAATCGGCATCGATCACTGGCGTGGTGCAGAACTCGCTGACGCTCCCGGCAGCCGTGACCTCTCGCCGGAATCTCTCTCGGAAGCCGGGGTCCTTCGCGTATTCCCGGTGAATGACCTTCAGGGCGACCAGCCGGAAGCCGGGCGATCTGGCCAGGTAGACCCTGCCCATGCCGCCCTCCCCCAGCACCTGCAGGAGTTGGTAGGGCCCGATCACCGTCGGATCGTCACGGGACAGGGGAATCACAGCGCGCCCGCCTCACGAACCCGTACGGGCATGGCCGCGACGCCAAAGACGGGACCATCGGGACGGAAGGCGTGGAGGCGGATTCTCGACATACAGAGGCGTCGCGACGACGAGGCGTGTCTCACGGCCCGGATGATCGGCAGTGAGCAGCACCCGTGCGTGGCCTCGCATTCGGCCACGTTGCGGGGGTGGCCAGTGTCCGGACAGGGCGTCGAAGGCACTGCACACGACATACACGTCCAGGTCGGTCCCGTCCGGCGGCCGATCGGCCCGGGATGCGGTCTCAGGCCCGTCCTCCTCGTCCCCGGCGGCCCCAAGGTCGGCCAGGTACTGATACATCGCGTCCCGGTCGGACCCGGGACGCGAGGCGGTCACGGTGCGGTGGCGGAAGTGGCCGGCGGTACCGCACAGCAGAAGTCCCGTGGCGCTGCCCGGCCCCTCGGCATCGGCCGACGCCGTCCCGACGAACAACGCGATGCCGTCCGAAGCGGGTTCGGCGGCTTCCGGACCCATGCCCCAGCCCATCGGCAAGTCGAACGAAACCCAGTGGCCCGTCCGGACTCCCGGTGCGGCGAAGTCGACAGGACGGTGGTTCCGCTCGAGGAACCGAATCACCTTGTCGAGCTTGCGGGTCGCATCCGCCAGGCCGTCCGGCGCCGGCGTCGACGACGCGGTGGTCAGTGTGACCGAGAGTCCAGGTACGCCGACGGTCGCGTCAGCACTCGGCGTCCCGATGCCCCGGCCCGAAGCCACGAACATGCGCTGAAGCTTCTGCTCCGACAAGTAGACGAGCTCGCGCACATCGCCCCTCTCTATCAACTACCGCGTGACCAGCAACAGTTGAATAATCATCGCACGGCGGCGATGACTCATCGGGCCGACGGGCGGGATGTTGAGGCGGGGCGATGAGCGAGAGCGGGTTCGGCGAAGAAGAGCCGCTTGCCGAGGGCGATCCGGTACGGGTAGGGCCTTATCTCCTGCTCAACAGGCTCGGAGCGGACGCGGCAGGCCGGGTGTACCTGGCACATTCTCCGGGCGGCCGCCGAGTCGCCGTCAAGGTCGTCGATGCCGAGGTGGCGCGCGATCCCGCATTCCGCGCCAGGCTCCGGCGTGAGGTCGCGGCCGCTCAGCGGGTGAGCGGGGGTTTCGCCGTACCCGTCGTCGGCGCGGACACCGACGCGACGAACCCTTGGGTGGCGGCCAGCCACCTCGCCGGGCCCTCATTGAACGAGTCGATCGCCGCGGAAGGGCCACCGTCGGCCGACTCTGCGCGGCGGCTCGCGGCAGCACTGACCGAGGCGCTTGGCGCTCTGCACCGCGCCCGGGTGATCCACGGCGACCTCAGACCGTCCACCATCCTGGTCGGCAAGGACGGCCCGCGGTTGATCGACTTCGCGGTGCCCCGCGCACTGGCCCCGGACACGGTCCGGCTGACGGCCGAATCCCCGTACACCGCGCCGGAACGGCTGCTGGGCGAGGCCCCGTCCGAGGCATCGGACATCTATGCACTCGGCGCGGTCCTCTACTTCATGGCGACGGGCAGGACTCCGCGCGGCCGGGGCGGGGCGAGCACACTCGGCCACCCCACGGCGCACCCCGAATCCGACCTGAGCCGGCTCGACGACGACCTCCTACGGGATTCGATCTCCGCGTGCCTGGCGACGGATCCAGCGAGACGGCCCACCTCCGAGAGCCTATTGGTGCACCTGCACGGGACCTTGGCCCGACCGCCCGAAGCCCCCGGCCCCGGAGGGCCACCTGCCCGGATTCGCCCATGGCCCAGTCTCCGCCTCCGCCGACCTGCCTCGGCCGTCCACCGCGGGGTCGCGGCGTTGGCCAGCGCGCTCTCCCTGCTGGCAGCGATCTGCATCGGCATTGCCTACGAGCCGGCATACTCCGGCACTCGGAGCAACAGACCGGGCGCTTCATCGTCGCCGGGGGCCTTCTGGTCGTTGACGAAGGGCGCGGCAGGTGACTACGTAGGTCTGTGGACCACACCCTCGAGCGTGGTGCTCGGGACCACGACCGGACTGACGGCGTACGACCCTGCCACCCGGGCGAAGGTCTGGTCCTGGCTGCCCCCCAAAGGCAGCGCACTGTGCACGATGAGCCGTCACAGTTCCGAAGGCATAGGTGCCTTGATCTACGGCACAGACGACCCGGAGTACGGCCCGCAATGCGACCATCTGCAAACGATCTCACTCTCCTCCGGCATCCTGAATTGGGCCAAGGCCGTCACAGGAGTTGCCAGCGGCAAACCTGGCACCTTCGGCGGGGAAAACAACGCTTCCCTCTCCATCGGCGACGGCACAGTAACCGCACCGCTAGAATACAAATTCGACAACAGAACCGACCTTATCAATGTTGCACTGCACGCCGGCACCGTCAACTGGTCGACAGACTATGGCGGTAACCCCATGCCCAACGGGTGCGCACTCACCGGAAAAGCACAAGAATTTCGCGGCACTGTATACACGCTCGGACTATGCGACGACTACACCCGCATCAAACTGCTTGCATTCAAGGGAAGATCCCCTTCTCCGGCTTCTACGGTGGCGAACCTCCCGGGCTGCGACCCGACGGGCGATGAACCAGGTCCGGTCACCGTCAGGTCAACCGCGCAGACCATGGACTTCCTGGTCACGGGTGCCAACCACTTGCTGATCGGCTGCAGTGCGGATCTTAATGGCGACACCCTCTACACCTTGCGGGCCGACTCGGCCAAGCTAGTTCCAGTCATCTCGACCGGCACCTCGAACATGCTCACAGCCGCGAGCTTGAACAGCGAAATTCACATGTTCAAAAACACCCTTTACTTCATGGTGTCCATGGACTCAAAACTGGCCACCGGTGTGGTGGCTGTGAACATGGATACGGGCAAGCAACTGTGGGCGAAGATGCTCCCCAACAGCTATATAGGGCGACTACTGACAGCCGAAGAGTCGGGCGTGAAACTCCTCGCATACGATTCACTGAGTCCGACTGCCCTATGCGCCCTGGCTGCGAAAGACGGCTCGACTAAGATGTGCGACTCACTGAACCCCGCTGACGCCGAAACCTTGGGAAAGGTTGATTATCCAGATCCCCAGACCGTTTCCAGCGACGGCTACCTTGCTTTCGGCTTTCCCAGCACCGACATGACCGAAGATGGCACACCGGTCTTCACCCTCATGCCACCGAATGACACATCCACCCACATAACCACAACGATGGATGCCGTTTCCCCTCTTCACCCGGGTCTGTAAAGCTATTGGGTGATGTCAGGCCGTTCGCGAGCGTGTCTGAAAGATCGTGTAAGTCCGTGATATGACAGGCTGGCCAGGGCCAGGGCCAGGGCCAGGGCCAGGGCCAGGGCCAGGGCCAGGGCCAGGGCCTTTGCCAGCTGGGACGGAACGGGCATGAACGACAAGGAGATGCCGGCTGTCGAGCCGGTCGAGGACAAGCTGGTGGATGAGGTCGTCGAG